>DASRDL010000513.1:0-10840 GCA_035652635.1 Hyphomicrobiaceae bacterium
CGAGGAGGCGCACCGCTACGTACCCGCCAATTCGAGCCTCGGCTTCGAGCCCTGCAAGCGCGCCATCGCCAAGATCGCCAAGGAGGGCCGCAAGTACGGCGCCTCGCTGTGCATCGTCACGCAGCGCCCGGCCGAGATCGATCCCACCATCCTGTCGCAGTGCAACACCGTGTTCGCACTGCGCATGTCGAACGACCGCGACCAGGAGATCGTCAAGTCGGCCATTGCCGACACGGGCTCGGGCCTGCTCGAGTTCCTCACCGCGCTCGGCCAGCGCGAGGCCATCGCCTTCGGCGACGGCGTCACCCTGCCCGTGCGCATCCGTTTCGACGAGCTGCCCAAGCATTGCATGCCGAGGAGCTCGAGCGCCCCGTTCACCGAGCGGTGGCAGATGTCGGTGGGCGACGACGGCTTCCTGGAGAGCATCGTCGAGCGCTGGCGCAACTCCTCCTCCACGTCGGCCGCCGACGCCGCCGCCCTGCTTGCGCAGGCGGCCGAGACCATGGCCGAAGCCGCCGCGCCGCGCGAGGCGCCCGTCGAGCCAGCGCGCCGCGACATCCCCTCGCTGCGGCGGGAGCCTGCCGCGGTACCGGCCTCCAGCGCCCAGTCGAGCCCGGGCAGCTCCGTCCGCGCCCTGCGTGACCGGCTGCCGCAGCGCTAGCCCCATCCGCGGACCGAAAGCGACCGGAAGGGATTTCCGCGGATTCCCGCCAGCTTGCGCTTTACCCTACGCCTCCCCATCATGGGCGCAACCATCGGGAGGCGCCCCATGCAGGACAGGCCGGACAGGAAGGCACCACGCACGCTGCGGCTCAATGCGCGCGACAACATCATCGTCGCGGTCGATGCCGTCGAGCCGGGCGCGACCGCCCAGGGTGTCACCGCCACGGCGCGCATTCCGCGCGGACACAAGATGGCGACCGAGCCGATCGCCGAGGGCCAGCCGATCCTGAAATTCGGCCAGATCATCGGCTTCGCCAGCGAGGCCATCGCTCCCGGCGCGCACGTGCACACGCACAACTGCTCGTTCGCCGAGTTCGAGCGCGACTATGCCTTCGCCCGGGACGCGCGCGAGGAGCCGCTCCTGCCGCCGGAGGCGCGCGCCACTTTTCAGGGCTACCGCCGCAGCAACGGCAAGGCCGGCACGCGCAACTACATCGGCATCCTCACCAGCGTGAATTGCGCGGCCTCCGTCGCCCGCTTCATGGCCGAGGCCGTCAGCCGCTCCGGCATCCTCGAGCAATACCCCAACGTCGACGGCGTCGTCTCCTTCGTGCACGGCACGGGGTGCGGCCTCGCCGGCTCCGGCGAGGGCTACGAGGCGCTGGAGCGCACGCAATGGGGCTATGCCGGCCATCCCAACCTCGCCGCCGCCCTGGTGGTGGGCCTGGGCTGCGAGGTGTTCCAGATCGAGCGCCTCAAGGCCAAGTATGGCCTCGTCGAGGGCGACAACTTCCGCACCATGACCATCCAGGACACCGGCGGCACCAGGAAGACGATCGAGGCCGGGGTCGGGCGCATCAGGGAGATGCTGCCGCGCGCCAACGGCGTGCGCCGCGAGACGATCCCGGCGAGCGAGATCACGCTGGCGCTGCAGTGCGGCGGCTCGGACGGCTATTCGGGCATCACGGCCAACCCGGCGCTCGGCGCCGCGGCCGATCTTCTGGTGCGCCACGGCGGCACTGCCGTGCTGTCCGAGACGCCGGAGATCTACGGCGCCGAGCACCTGCTCACGCGCCGCGCCCGCAACGCGCAAGTGGGGCAGAAGCTGGTCGACATCATCCGCTGGTGGCAGGACTACTGCGCCAGGAACGCCGGCTCCATGGACAACAATCCGAGCCCCGGCAACAAGGCCGGCGGGCTCACCACCATCCTCGAGAAGTCGCTGGGCGCGGCCGCCAAGGGCGGCACCACCACGCTCACCGAGGTCTATCGCTACGCCGAGCCGGTGACCGCCAAGGGCTTCGTCTACATGGACACGCCCGGCTACGATCCGGTCGCCGCCACCGGCCAGGTGGCAGGCGGCTGCAACGTGCTGGCCTTCACCACGGGGCGCGGCTCGGCCTATGGCTGCAAGCCGACGCCCTCCATCAAGCTCGCCACCAACAGCGACGTCTATCGCCGCATGCTGGACGACATGGACATCAATTGCGGCGACATCCTCGACGGCGTCTCGATCGAGGCCAAGGGCAAGGAGATCTTCGACACCATCCTGCGCGTCGCCTCGGGGGAGAAGACCAAGAGCGAGCTTCTGGGCTACGGCGACAACGAGTTCGTGCCCTGGCAGATCGGGGCGACGATGTGAGGCTCGCTGACCCCCTTCCACTGAAGAGTGGGAAGAGGGAACCAGCTCGGACGGAGGAGCGATGGCTAGCGCCGGCAGCGTTCTCGCGCTCGACCAGGGTACGACCTCGAGCCGCGCCATGGTGTTCGGGCCCGACCTCAGCGTTCTGGGCCACGCCCAGCGCGAGTTCGCCCAGCACTACCCCGCCTCGGGCTGGGTCGAGCACGATCCCGAGGACATCTGGCGCACGACGGTGGAGACCGCGCGTCAGGCGCTCGCCGCGGCCCGGCTCGGCGCCGCCGACATCGCCGCGCTCGGCATCACCAACCAGCGCGAGACCTGCATCCTGTGGGACCGCCGCACCAGCCGGCCCATCCATCGTGCCATCGTCTGGCAGGACCGGCGCACCGCGGAGGCCTGCCGCACGCTCGCGGCGCAAGGCTGCGAGCCGGCGGTGACGACCAAGACCGGTCTGCTGCTCGACCCCTACTTCTCGGCCACCAAGATCGCCTGGCTGCTCGACAACGTCGAGGGCGCACGCGCGCTGGCCGAAGCGGGACACCTGGCGTTCGGCACCATCGACACGTTCCTGCTGTGGCGGCTCACCGGCGGGCGGGTGCACGCCACCGACGCCACCAATGCATCGCGCACTCTGCTCTACGACATCGGCAAGGGCACCTTCGACGACGAGTTGCTGCGGCTGTTCCGCGTGCCCCGCTCCGTCCTGCCCGAGGTGCGCGACTGCGACGGCGACTACGGCACGACCGAGCCGTCCATTCTCGGCGCGCCCGTGCGCATCCTGGGCGTCGCCGGCGACCAGCAGGCGGCCACCATCGGCCAGGCCTGCTTCGAGGCCGGCATGATCAAGGCGACCTACGGCACGGGCTGTTTCGCCCTGCTCAATACCGGCGACAAACCCGTCGTCTCGCGCAACCGCCTGCTGACGACGGTGGCCTATCAATTGGGCGGCAGGCGCACCTATGCGCTGGAGGGCGCCATCTTCATCGCCGGCGCCGCCGTACAGTGGCTGCGCGACGGCCTGGGGATCATAGCCTCCGCCGGCGAGAGCGGTGCGCTCGCAGCTCGGGCCGACCCCAACCAGGACGTCTACCTCGTGCCCGCCTTCGTCGGCCTCGGCGCGCCCTACTGGCAGCCGGAGGCGCGCGGCGCGCTCATGGGCCTCACGCGCGCAACCGGACCGCGGGAGGTCGCCCGCGCGGCGCTTGAGTCGGTGTGCTACCAGACCCGCGACCTGATCGAGGCCATGTACCGCGACTGGGAGGGTGCGGCCAAGGCGGTGCTGCGCGTCGACGGCGGCATGGTGGCGAGCGACTGGACCATGCAGTGCCTGGCCGACACCCTCGATGCCCCGGTCGAGCGGCCCGTCATCGGCGAGACGACGGCGCTCGGCGCCGCCTGGCTCGCCGGCCACAAAGCGGGCGTGTGGCCGGATGCGGAAGGCTTCGCCAGGCTGTGGAAGCTCGATTGCGCGTTCAGGCCGCATGTGGCTGCGGCCGAGCGGGAGCGCAAATACGCCGGCTGGAAACGGGCCGTCGAGGCCGTGCTCGGCCATGTGCGCGGATGAGCCGGGCGTCCGCCGCGTCACCCAGCCTGCCCCTTACCGTCCGAGCCAACGACCGCATGGAGGAAGCCGATGCTCAGCCTCTACTTTGCGCCCGGAGCCAGCTCGATGGCACCACATATCGCACTGCACGAGGTCGGCGCCGTCTTCGAGGCGAGGCCGCTGTCATTCGCGAAGAAGGAGATGAAGGCGCCGGCCTATCTGGCGATCAATCCGGAGGGAAAGGTGCCGACGCTCCTCATCGGCGGCCGCCCGCTGACGGAGGTGGCGGGCATCCTCTTCTACCTGGCCAAGCGGTTTCCCGCGGCCGGCCTGCTGCCCGACGACGTGGAGGCGCAGGCCCAGGTCGTCTCCTGGATGTCCTTCATTGCCGCCACCGTGCATCCCGCCCGCGCCCGCGGCGTCGAGCATGCACACCAGATTTACGCGCTTGCGGACGCGAGGCTGGGGACGCAAACGTGGGCCGTCGGCAGCTATTCGATTGCCGACATCCACCTCTTCCGCCTCTATTGGCGCTTCTTCAACTGGCTGCACCCGGCTCCCGGCGCGTTTCCCAACCTCGATGCCCACTACCGGCGCATGATGGAGCGCGACGCCGTGCGCAAGACCTGCGCCATCGAGGCGGCCATCGGTTACGAGCTGCCGAATTAGCTCCGGCGCATGCTCGCGCCGCCGGAGACCTCACGCGTTCATGCCGCGGGCACGCGCACCCGCCGACGCCCCGGCGATGCGCCCGAACACGGCGCCGTTGGTGAGGCCGGTGCCGCCGGGATAGTTGAAGTAGAAGATGCCGCCCACCATCTCGCCTGCCGCGTGCAGGCCGGGGATCGGGTGCCCGTCGGTGTCGATCACGCGCGCCGACGTGTCGATCTTGACGCCGCCGAAGGTGAAGGTGAGCCCGCAGGTGACGGCGTAGGCCTCGAACGGCGGCTCCTCGATGGTGACGGCCCAGTTGGACTTCGGCACAGCCAGCCCCACTGTGCAGCGGCCGTCCTTGATATTGGGGTTGAACGGCACCTCGCGTTTCACCGCCGCGTTGAAGGCCTTGATGGTCTCGAGCGCCTTGGCGGCATTGACGCCCTCGAGCCGCTCGCACAGCTCTTCCAGAGTATTGGCCGAGACCTTGGTGATGCGCTTGATGCGGTACTCGTCGCGCAGCAGGTGCAGCACCTTCCGGTCGAACACCTGCCAGCAGAATTGCCCCGGCTGCATCAGGATCAGCCGGCCGTACTTGGCGTAAGTGTAGTTGCGGAAGTCCGCCCCCTCGTCGACGAAGCGCTCACCGTTGGCGTTGATCATGATCGAGAAGGGGTAGTTGTGCTTCTGGAAGTTGTCGCCGACGGAGAGGTCGCCGAACTCAGGAGCGTTGCGGTCCCAGGCCACGGCATGGCCGCCGGACCAGTTGCCGGTCGGCATGGCGTTGGCCTCGAGCGCCATCCTGATGCCGTCGCCCGTGTTGAAGCGCGTGCCGCGCACCTTGGCGAGCTCCCAGCCCGGACCCATGTAGCGCGTGCGCCATTCGGCGTTGGCCTGGAAGCCGCCGGCGGCCAGCACCACGTTGCGCGTCGTCACCGAGCCGGTCTTGCCGTTGTGGCGCACGCGCACGCCCTGCACACCGTCGTCGTCGACGATGAGGCCGATCGCCCTGGCGTCGTAGACGATGGTGATGCCGTTCTTCTTCGCCGCCGCCGTCAGCGAGGCGACGAGGCCGGGCCCGCCGCCGTGGCTCTCGATGGTGAGCCCGCCCCAGAACTTGAAGCGGCCGTCCACCTTGAACGCCTGGCGGCCCCAGATGGGGGCGAAACGCACGCCCTTGCTCTTCATCCAGCGCAGCGTCTCGCGGCTCTTTCGCACCAGCACCTCGGTCAGCTCCGGGTCGGTGCGATACTCGGTGACGCGGTACATGTCGTCGAAGAACTGGTCCTCGGTGTAAGTGCCGAAATCGGTCTGGGCGATCTCCTGCTCGGTGAGGTCGGGCATCAGCGCCTTGAGGTCGTCGACGCCGTCGTAGACGCAGCGCATGGCGCCTGCCGTGAAGCGGCTGTTGCCGCCGGCCTCGTCCTCCGGCGCCCGTTCCAATACCAGCACCGACACGCCATGCTCGCGCGCCGACAGCGCCGCGCACAGGGCGGCGTTGCCGCCGCCGACGACCACCACGTCCGCCGAGGCAGGAAGCATATCTGTCGAGCTCCATATCTTGCTACGCGCGCAACCCTACACGAGGCGGGCGGTCGAGTGCCAGAAGAGCGGGCACGTTGTCACGGCCCTGCTGCGATGCGATCCTTGCATGGTCGGGGATGATCGGGGGCAGATCCCGCCTGGAAGGATGTGCTCGGCTGCGACGTGGAGACGAGGGGTCCCGCTCCTCGACTAACCTTCAAACCCAACACAGGAGACACTGCCGGTGTATGTCCGCGTGACGGCCTTCAAGGTCGACCCGGCGCGCCTGGCCGAGCTGCCGGCCAAGGTCGAAGAGATGGCCCCGCGCATCAAGGCGCTGCCGGGCATGGTGGATGCCTATACCGCTTGGCGCGGTGACGGGCAGGGCGTGGTCGTAGCCGTCTACGAGAGCAAGGTAGCGGCCGACAAAGCGGTGGCCCGGATCCAGGCGCTGTGGGGCGGCCTCGCCGGCCTCGTAAGCACGGCGCCGCGCACGGATGCCTACGACAGCGTCGCGCACCTGACCGGCTGAGCTGCCTGCTCGCCCTCGCCGCGGCTCAGGCAGCGTGCCCGGACGCTGAGGGCCCGACGTGGAGCTTCTCCGTCCGCCACAGCAGACGTTCGATCTCGTCGGCCGGCAGCGGCTTGCTGAACAGGAAGCCCTGCATCTCGGTGCAGCCTTCGGCCCGCACCGTGTCGAGCTGGGCCTCGGTCTCGACGCCCTCCGCCGTAGTGGTCATGCCGAGGCCGTTGGCCATTGCCGCCACCGCGCGCACGATGTTGAGCGAGCCGACGCCGTCGCCGATGTCCTTCACGAACGAGCGGTCGATCTTGATCTTGTCGAAGGGGAAGCTCTGCAGGTAGCTGAGCGAGGAATAGCCGGTGCCGAAATCGTCCATGGCGATGCGCACACCGAGCGCGCGCAGCTGATAGAGGGTGGAGAGGGTGGTGTCGCTGTCCTGCAGCAGCGTGCTCTCGGTGATCTCGAGCTCGAGCCGGTCGGCGGACAGGCCCGATTGCGACAGGGCGGCGACCACCACCGAGATGAAGCCCGGATTGCGGAACTGGATCGGCGACAGGTTCACGGCGACCTTGATGTGGTCGGGCCACCTCCTGGCGGCGTGGCAGGCTTCGCGGATCGCCCATTCGCCGAGCGGCACAATGAAGCCGATCTCCTCGGCCACGGGGATGAAAATGTTGGGCGGGACCAGCCCCTTCTCGGGATGGCGCCAGCGAATGAGCGCCTCGACCCCGCTCACTGCGTTGCTGGCGAGGTTGACGACGGGCTGGTAGTGGAGCTCGAATTCGCCGTTGACGAGCGCCTTGCGCAGGTCGCTCTCCATCGAGCGGCGCACCTGCATCTGCGCATCCATCTCCGGCCCGAAGAAGCGATAGGTGCTGCGCCCGTCGCCCTTGGCGCGATAGAGCGCGAGGTCGGCGTTGCGGATCAGCTGGTCGGGGCTGGTGCCGTCGGCTGGCCCGACGGCGATGCCGACGCTGGTGCCGATGACCACCTGCGAGCCGTCGAGGTCGAAAGGCTCGCTTATGGCCTCGATGATGCGCAGCGCGAGCACGGTGGCGTCGGCCGGCTGGGCAATCGCGCTCTGCAGCACGGCGAACTCGTCGCCGCCCATGCGCGCGATGGTGTCCGTCTCCCTGATCAGGGCCTGCAACCGCGCCGTCACCTGCTTCAGGAGCTTGTCGCCCGTCGGGTGACCCATCGTGTCGTTGACGGTCTTGAAGTGATCGAGATCGAGCAGGTGCACCGCCAGCATCTCGCCGCGCCGCACGCGGGCAAGCGCATGCTCGAGCCGCTCGTTGAGCAGCACCCGGTTGGGCAGGTCGGTCAGCGCGTCGTGCAGCGCCATGTGCACGATCTTGGCCTCCGACCGGCGCTGATCGGTGATGTCCTGGTGAGTGGAGACGATGCCGCCGTCGGCCATGCGCTGCAGCGAGACGGCGATGCAGCGGCCGTCGGCCAGAGTGGTGGTGTAGTGGCTCGACTCCTGCTCCTCCGTGCGTCGCAGCATGGCGTCGAGCATTTCGTCGACCGACTCGTTGCAGGACGAGCCGACGGCGATGCGGTGCTGCAGGATCGCCTGCAGCGTGGTGCCGGGCTTCATCTGCTCGGCAGTGAGGCCGTAGATTTCAGCGTAGCGGTTGTTGGCGATGACGAGGCGCAGCTCGGCATCGAACATGGCGAGCCCCTGCACCATGTTGTTGAGCGCGGCGTCGAGGCGCAGGTTCTGCTGGCGCAGCTTCTCCTCCTGCTGCTTGAGCAGAAGGTGCTGCTGCTCGAGGCGGGCGTTGAGCGCCTGCCGCTCGGTAACGTCCTCGTGCGTCGTCACCCAGCCGCCGCCGCGCATCGGCCGGCGAACGATGGAGATGGCGCGGCCGTCGCTCAGATGGTGGATCGCCGTCGATGCCGCATCGAAGCTGGCCAGCCGCTCCTTGATGTAGGCCTCGGGGTGGGGGCCGGCGTAGAGGCCCCTGGCGATGCGATGCTCGACGATCTGGCGCAGCGTGGTGCCGGGCTTCACCTGCTCCAGCGTCAGCCCGTAGATCTCGGCGTAGCGCTCGTTGGCGACGACCACCCGCTGCTGGGCGTCGAACATGCACAGCCCGTGCGACATGTTCTTGAGGGCCGTGTCGAGGCGATCATTCTGCGACTTGAGCTCGTTCTCCTGCCGCAACAGCAGCGCGTTCTGCTCCGCCAGGCGGGCGGACAGCTGCTCGCGCTCGGTTACGTCCTCGTGCGTGCTCACCACGCCGCCGTCCGCCATCGGCCTGCGCACCACGGAGATGAAGCGCCCGTCCGCCAGCGGCACGATCTGCGATACCTCCTGGCGGAAGTTGGCGATGCTGTCCTCGATGAACTGGTCGCTGTCGAGGTAACGATAAATGCCCTTGGCGGCACGCGCGGCGAGGATCTGGCGCAAGGTGGTGCCGGGCTTTACCTCCTCGGGGCTCAGCGTATAGAGCTCGGCGAAGCGCCGGTTGGCGAACACCACGCGCTGCTGGGCGTCGAACAGGCACAGGCCCTGCGACATGTTGTTGATGGCGGCATTGAAGCGCGTGTTCTGCGCCTCCAGCGCCTCCTCGCGATCCTTGAGCAGCCTGTTCTGCTGGGCGAGGCGGGCGGCAAGGGCCTCGCGCTCGGTGACGTCCTCGTGCGTCACCACCCAGCCGCCGTCGCGGCGCGGCTGGATCAGCGCGCAGATGGTGCGGCCGTCGGGCATCCGGTTGACGACATGGGCGACGGTCTTGGTGTCGAGCCGCTCGCGCATGATCTTGTAGGTTTCGTCGATGCTGCGGCCGGCGTAGAGCCCATTCGCCATCCGCAGCGCGATGATCTCGCGCAGGCTGGTGCCCGGCTTGACCAGCGCCGGATCGATTCCATAGAGCGCGGCGTAACGGTCGTTGGCAACGACGATGCGCTCGTCCGCGTCGTACATGACGAGGCCCTGCGCCATGTTGGTGAGCGCGGCGTCGAGCAGCAGGTTCTGGCTGCGGAACCTGGCGTTGGCGGCCTCGAGCGCGCCGAGCGTGCGGTCGAGCGCACCGAGCGGCAGGCGGGCGAAGGCGAAGTAGGCGGCGACGGCCAGAAGCAGCGAGCCGACGCCGACCGAGGCCACCTCGGCGAGCAGCGGTCGCATGCTGGCCTCGACCTCGGCCGTGCCGACCACGGTGCCGGCAGCGAAGATCGGCGCCTGACCGACAAATGTGGGCCACCCCAGCCGATCGCCCTTCTGCATCATGATGGCGCCCCCCTTGTCGAGAATGCGCTGGATCATGGGAGCCGTAGTCGCGGTGCGGATCTCGCTGATGGCGGCCAGCTGATCGGTGTCGTAGCGCCACGGTGCCTCGGGCGCGTAGATGTATTGGGCGGCCCGCGCCGCGCTCAGCTCGGCCTTGTAGGTGAGCGCATCGCTCTCCTTGAGGTAGCCGATGATGCCGTAGCCGACGGGAACCGACACCGCCATCACGACGGCAATGATGCCGCCGAGCATCGCCACCAGGTCGCGTACCGGCAGGGCTCTCGGCAGCCGCATGAGCCGCACCGCCAGACACGCGCCGACGCGGGCACGGCGCAGCCATGCAGCGTCGGACGAAAACCTCCCCGGGGCCGGCCCGGACGGATGGCTGTCACGGCCGGCGACTGGCCCGCCGGCCTCGGCTGGAACCTGTTGCCGTACGCCCTCGAGCATGCGGCTCTCCCCCCACAAGATCCGTCATCCGATTGCAGATTATCGCGGGCCGTGGCTAACAGTTTCTTCTTGTGTGCAATTCGCGGAAAATGCCGAGCAATCGTGGATAACAACAGGTAAAGATGCGCCGATATGGATTCGCGCGAAACCATGCGGCAATGTCTGCGCTTGGGCGATCGCGCAGCCGCACGAAGCCGATAGGGCTCGACCATGGACAGCGCCAAGCTTCAGGACCTGCGCGCGCGCTACGGGGCCGGCGCCGGCCAATCGCACGACCCCGAGTTCCGCAAGGTCGTCGACAAGGTGTTCGCCGGCACCGACCGTCGGCCGAAGCCCTACGAGGGCGTCGCCACCCTGCTCGGGGCTCCGCTCGATCTCGATGCCGCGCGGTCGGGCTTCTCCGGCCTCGATGTGGCGCTCATCGGCGTGCCGATGGACCTCGGCGTCACCAACCGGGCAGGGGCACGGCTCGGGCCGCGCGCCGTGCGCCAGGTCGAGCGCATCGGGCCCTATCATCACGTGCACCGTCTGGCGCCGCTGACGGAGATCAGAGCCGCCGACGTCGGCGACGTGCCCTTCCGCAGCCGCTTCAGCCTGGAGGAGAGC
>DASRDL010000514.1:0-2484 GCA_035652635.1 Hyphomicrobiaceae bacterium
TTCAAGGACAAGCACCCCTCCGTGTGGGTCGACATCCACTCCTCCCTGTTCGACCCCAAGCGCGCCCACCTCATGTACAACGAGTTCCTCGACGAGCTCGAGCATGCGGCCGCCTGCGGCTTCGACGCCATCTGCTGCAACGAGCATCATTCCAACGGCTACGGCCTGATGCCGTCGCCCAACCTCATCGCCTCGGCGCTGTCCAGGCGCACCACCGACACCGCCATCTGCGTGCTGGGCAACAGCCTCGCCCTCTACAATCCGCCCACGCGCGTGGCCGAAGAGTTCGCCATGATCGACTGCATCTCGGGCGGGCGGCTGATCGCCGGCTTCCCGGTCGGCACGCCGATGGACACCACCTACGCCTACGGGCAGAACCCGAGCCAGCTGCGCGACCGCTACTACGAGGCGCACGACCTCATCCTGCGCGCCTGGACCGAGAAGGACACTTTCGCCTTCAACGGCCGCTTCAACCAGCAGCGCTACGTGAATATCTGGCCGCGCCCCATCCAGCAGCCGCACCCGCCGATCTGGATCCCGGGCGCCGGCTCGGTCGAGACCTGGCGGTGGGCGGCCGAGATGGACTACGTGTTCTGCTACCTGTCCTACTACGGCTACAAGATGGCCCAGAACGTCATGCGGGGCTTCTGGGAAGAGATGGCCCGCCTCGGCAAGGACCGCAACCCCTATCGCGCGGGCTTCGCCCAGGTGGTCGGCGTGGCCGAGAGCCGCGCTCAGGCGCTCGACCTCTACACCGAGGCCGCCGAGTACTTCTACGGCCGCTGCCTGCACGTCGATCCGCGCTTCGCCGCGCCCCCGGGCTACGTCACCGAGGCCACCCAGCGCGCCGGCATCGAGAGCCAGGTGAAGATGGCGGCCGAGGGCAAGGCGGCAAGCGGGCCCTCCACCAACGCGGCCTCCGCCACCAAGATGCAGTCGCTCGCCCGCGACATGAAGGGCATCGTCGACAACGGCTATGTCATCGTCGGCTCGCCGGACGAGGTGGTCGAGCAGATCAGAGAGCTCGCCACCACGCTCAATGTCGGCCAGCTGATGCTGATGATGCAGTTCGGCAACCTGCCCACCGAGACCGCCAAGTACAACACGCGCCTGTTCGCCGAAAAGGTGATGCCGAAGCTGAGGCCCCTGTTCTCCGAGTGGGAGAACCGCTGGTGGCCGAAGCCCATGGAGAAGCGCCAGCGCGCCGCGCTGCCGGCCTTCGTGCCGGCCGTGACCGCGGCCGAGTGAAGCCCAGCGTGACCGCCCAGAGAGCACCGGAGTAGGCGCAAGTGAGCGAGCCTGCGACCTCGACCATCGACATCAACGGATATGCCACCCGCGTGTGGCGCAAAGGCAGGGGCGAGGCCATCGGCTTCCTCGCCGGCTACGGGGGCCTGCCGCGCTGGGTGCCGTTTCTCGACCGGCTGGCCGAGCGGCGCACCGTGATCGTGCCGTCGCTGCCGGGCTTTCCCGGCGGCGACCGCGGCCACGCCGTGCTCGACACCCACCTCGACTGGGTGCTGGCGGTGCGCGATCTGATCGACAAGGCGGGCCTCGCCGGCGCCGACCTCGTCGGCAGCTCGGTCGGCGGCTCGTTCGCCGCCGAGGTGGCCGCCATCTGGCCCGAGAAGGTCAAGAGGCTCGCCCTGATCGCTCCCTTCGGCCTGTTCGACGCGAAGGACCCGGCCACCGACCCGTGGGCGCAGAAGCAGGACGACATCGCGGGCCTGATGACCGCCGACCCTGCCGTCTACAAGAAGCTCAAGGAGATGCCGGCCGGCGCCAACTCCATCGAGTGGCCGATCGAGCAGACGCGCGCCGCCGAGGCCGCGGCGCGCATCTTCTGGCCGCTCGGCAACACCAGGCTCGAGAAGCGGCTGCCTTCCATCAAGGCGCCCACGCTCATCCTGTGGGGCGAGCGGGATCGCGTGATGCCCAAGAGCTACGCCGCCGCCTTTGCCAAGGCCATGAAGGCCAAGACCGAGACCAAGGTCATCGCCGGCGCCGGCCACCTGGCCGAGCTCGACAAGCCCGACGAGGTCGCCGCCGCCATCCTCGCCTTCATGGGCTGAACGTGTCATCCCGGAATTTCGCGCAGCGAAATATCCGGGACCCAGAACAGCACGGGCGAACGCCCGCCTGCATCCCTGGCCACCGCTCACGCGGCTCCGCGTGGCCGGTCGGGTCAGGTTGTCATCCCGGAATTTCGCGCAGCGAAATATCCGGGACCCAGAACAGCACGGGCGAGCGCGCGCCTGCCTCCCTGGGCACCGGCTCACGCGCTTCGCGCGTGGCCGGCGTGACAGCCCAACGCAATCACGAGGCGAACTGGGCCGAGGGCGTGGAGCGCGAGATGGCGAGCTCCTCCGGCGTCATGTCGGCCGGCACGTTGGCGAACAGCGGCGTCGACAGGTAGCGCTCGCCGGTGTCGGGCAGCATGGCGAGCACGGTCGAGCCCTTCGGGATCTCGGCGCACAGGCGCAG
>DASRDL010000515.1:0-3953 GCA_035652635.1 Hyphomicrobiaceae bacterium
CCTGGGGGGCGAGTTCTCCGGGCGCAGCAAGGACCGCAACTTCGACGACATCCAGAAGGAGATCTACGGCCAGTTCGAGAACACCTTCATGATGTACCTGCCGCGGCTGTGCGAGCACTGCCTGAACCCGGCCTGCGTCGCCGCCTGCCCGTCCGGCTCGATCTACAAGCGCGAGGAAGACGGCATCGTGCTGATCGACCAGGACAAGTGCCGCGGCTGGCGCATGTGCGTGTCCGGCTGCCCCTACAAGAAGATCTACTACAACTGGTCGAGCGGAAAATCCGAAAAGTGCATCTTCTGCTTCCCGCGCATCGAAGCCGGCCAGCCGACGGTGTGCTCGGAAACCTGCGTCGGCCGCATTCGCTATCTCGGTGTCGTGCTTTATGACGCGGACCGTATCGAAGCGGCGGCGAGCGTGCCGAACGAGCAGGACCTCTATCAGGCGCAGCTCGACGTATTCCTCGATCCCAACGATCCCGACGTGGTCGCCCAGGCCCGCGCCGACGGCGTGCCCGAGCCCTGGCTCGAGGCGGCGCGCAAGTCGCCGATCTGGAAGATGGCGATGGAGTGGAAGGTCGCCTTTCCGCTGCATCCCGAGTACCGCACGCTGCCGATGGTGTGGTACGTGCCGCCGCTGTCGCCGATCCAGAGCGCCGCCGAGGCCGGCAAGATGGGCTCTGACGGTGTCATGCCGGACGTGCGCTCCCTTCGCATTCCCCTCAAGTACCTGGCCAACCTGCTGACCGCCGGCGACGAGGAGCCGGTCGCCCGGGCGCTCGAGCGCATGCTCGCCATGCGCGCCTACATGCGCGCCAAGACCATCGACGGCGTCATCGACGAGGGGCTGGCCGGCAAGGTCGGCCTCACGGGTGGGCAGATCGAGGAGATGTACCGCATCATGGCGATCGCCAACTACGAGGACCGCTTCGTCATTCCCACCGTGCACCGCGAGCTCGGCGAGGACGCCTATGATCTGCGCGGCTCCTGCGGCTTCTCCTTCGGCAACGGCTGCTCGGACGGCCGTACCGAGACCGGCCTGTTCGGCACCCCGCGCAAGAAAGCCAAGACGCCGATGGAGATCGCCTGATGCGCAAGACGCTCAAAGTGCTGTCGGCCCTGCTGACCTACCCCACGGCCGAGCTGCAGCAGGCGGTTCCGGAGATGCGCGCCGCGCTCGATGGCGAGGCGCGCCTGCCGCAAAAGAGCCGCGACCGCCTCGACCGCATCCTGGAAGAGATCGCCGCCGGCGATCTCTACGACCTGCAGGAGCGCTACGTCCTGCTGTTCGACCGCACCCGCTCGCTCTCCCTGCATCTCTTCGAGCACGTGCACGGCGAGAGCCGCGACCGCGGCCAGGCCATGGTCGACCTCAGGGCCCTCTACGAGCGCCACGGTCTCGCCATCAGCTCCAGCGAGCTGCCCGACCACCTGCCGCTGTTTCTCGAGTTCCTGTCGCAAATCCCCGAGAGCGAGGCGCGCGCGCTGCTGGCCGAGACCTCCCACATCCTGGAGGCGCTCCGGCTGCGGCTGAAGAAGCGCAAGGCGTCCTACTCGTCGGTCTTCTCCTGCGCGCAGGCGCTCGCCGCGGCCGAGCCGCGCAGCGACATCGTCGCCGCCCTGATGGAGGAGCCCGACGAGGACCCAGACGACCTCGAGCGTCTCGATGCCGCCTGGGAAGAGGAGGAAGTGACCTTCGGGCCCGGCGCCGCCGCGGCGGCGCAGTGCGGCAAGGACGATCTGGCGGCGAAACTGCGCGCGGCCCGCCGCCCCGCGCCGGGCATGGAGGTGCCGGAGCCGAAGCGGCCCGTCGTCACCTACAGCCACTCCAACCGCGCCTGAGGAGGCCCCCATGCGCGACGCCATCAATCACATCGTCTTCGGCTGGTACCCCTACCTGTGCCTGACCGTGTTCCTGCTCGGCAGCCTCGTGCGCTTCGACCGCGAGCAGTACACGTGGAGGACCGGGTCTAGTCAGCTCCTGCGCCGCCGCCAGCTGATGTGGGGCTCCAACCTGTTCCACGTCGGCATCCTCGTCATCTTCGTCGGCCATTTCGTCGGGCTGCTGACGCCGATCTGGATGTTCGACGCCGTGGGCATATCGCACGGCTTCAAGCAGCTGATGGCGATCTGGGTGGGCGGCGTCGCCGGCATTTTCTGCCTCGTCGGCATCGCGCTCCTCACCCACCGGCGCCTGTTCGACGCGCGCATCCGCACCACGTCCTCGTTCGGCGACATCGCCGTCCTGCTCATCCTGTTCGCGCAGCTGCTGCTCGGGCTGGCGACCATTCCGGTGTCGCTCGGCCACCTCGACGGCCACGAGATGGTGAGGTTCATGAACTGGGCGCAGGGCATCCTGGTGCTCAGGCCCGATGCCTGGACGCTGGTGGCCGACGCGCACCCGATCTTCAAGGCCCACCTGTTCCTGGGGATGACCATCTTCCTGGTGTTCCCGTTCACGCGCCTCGTCCACGTGTGGAGCGCGCCGATCTGGTACCTCGGCCGGCGCGGCTACCAGGTGGTGCGCTCGAGCGGACGGCAGACGGCGGCGCGCCCCGCCCATCGCGGCGTTCAGCCAGCGGAGTGACCATGAGCTGCTCTGTCAAGACCCTGTTGGCGCAAAGTGCGCGCAAGATGGTGTCGGTCAACGGCACGGTGATCGGCCACGACGACATCTCGCGCGAGGCGCAGAACCATCCCGCACCGACACCGATCGCGGCGTGGACTGCCGCGGCGCGCGCCCTGGTGGTGCGCGAGCTGCTCCTGCAGGAGGCGCGCCGGCGCAACCTGGAGGCGCGGCCGGCGTCGGATGGCGAGGGGCGGCGCGAGACCGAGGAGGAGGCGCTGGTGCGCGGACTGATCGAGGCGTGCGTGACGACCCCCGCCCCCGACGAGGAATCGTGCCGGCGCTACTACGAGCGCAACCGCGGCCGCTTCAAGTCCGGCGAGATCTGCGAGGCCTCGCACCTGCTGGTTGCGGCGCGGCGGGACCAGCCGGCGGCCTACGCCGAAGCGCGCAAGCGCGCCGAGCAGCTGCTGGCGCGCATCCTCGGCGACTCCTCGCAGTTCGCCGGACTTGCCGCCGCCTACTCCGATTGCCCGTCGGGCGCGAGAGGCGGCAACCTCGGGCAGCTCGTGCGCGGTGCCACGACGCCCGAGTTCGAGGCGGCCCTGGCAAGCTTGCAGCCGGGAGAGGTGGGGAGGTCGCTGGTCGAGACCCGCTACGGCTTTCACATCATCCGCCTCAACCGGCGCATCGACGGCTGCCAGCTGCCGTTCGAAGCGGTGAAGGAGCGCATCGCCGCCTACCTCACCGCGCGCGCCCGCCGCACCGCCATCGCCCAGTTCCTGGCGCGACTTGCGGCCCGCGCCGAGGTCAAAGGCGTCGACCTTCCCACTCCTGCCGAACTCAGAGTGAGTTGAGGAGGTCGACCATGCTGCTCGGAACCGTCATTGGCCGGCTCGGCGACGAGGCCCACGTGCTGGAGACCCTGGCCTCGCTCGAGGACCTCGCACTGCTGGCGCGCATGCAGGAGGCCGCAGCCGCCGCGGGCGAGCCCCTCGGCAGCTTCGCCAGCGCCGCCGTCGGGGCCTTCCTGGCGCAGGCCGACGACGCGGCGTGGCTGTCGCTGATGGCCGTTGCCGGCAAGGCAGAGGACCCGGGCTCGGCATGCCTCAAGTACATACTGACAGCGGCGCTGCAGGAGCCGCGCCCCTCCTGCCGCCACCGGGAAGTTGCACCTACGGCGAGCATAGAGCATGGCGACCACGGCTGAGCAGCTGCGCAGCTACCGCGGCCCGGCGATCCTGAGCTTCGGCTTCCGTCCGTTCTTCCTGCTGGGCGCGATCTGGTCGGCCGCCGCCGTGGCAATCTGGCTGCCGCTGCTCGGCGGGTCGATCGACCTGCCGATCGCCTATTCGCCGATCGAGTGGCACGTGCACGAGCTGCTCTACGG
>DASRDL010000516.1:0-10248 GCA_035652635.1 Hyphomicrobiaceae bacterium
GAAGTGGGCCTCCAGCATGGCCGGGGTGTTGGCGGCCAGGATCGCCACCCCGTCGCCGCGCCTGATGCCCGCCTTGGCGAGCGCATGCGCCAGACGGCGCGATCGGGCATAGAGCTCGCGGTAGGTGAAGCGGCGGCCCCCGTGGATGACGGCGATGCGCTCGCCGAAGAAGGCCGCGGCGCGGGCGAGGAAGCTCACCGGGCTCAGGGGCACGAAGTTGGCGGGACGCTTGCGCAGCTCCGGTCTCTCGGTCATGTCAGCTCTACCCTCGGTTGATATCCCGACTATCATAGTGCGGGTTCAACTCGCGTCAGGCAACGTTACGGATGGCGAGCCTCGACGAGGTCAGGGGAGCGCGGTAC
This sequence comes from Hyphomicrobiaceae bacterium, assembly GCA_035652635.1. GTDB lineage: Bacteria > Pseudomonadota > Alphaproteobacteria > Rhizobiales > Hyphomicrobiaceae > AWTP1-13. Next base: position 363 of record DASRDL010000516.1, read on the forward strand.
CTTGTTGCAAAGCGTATTGCGCTCCGGGGTGGTTGATGCGGTTGGGTCGGTTGTTTGTCGAAGGAGTGCTGCTTCTGGGCTTACTTCTTACCAGCCTATTGCTCTATATGGAGCGAACACGCGTCCGCTCTCCGTTTCTCCCTCATTTCGTATTCGTCCACGACAACAATACCCTGACTGTTCAGGGCACGTGGAGGCGCGAAGATGGAGACGACGCTTGGCCCAGCCAAACCACTACTGTCGAGTGTGAGCGCATCAGTCGACAGTGCACAGAAGCTTCCGCGGTACTCGTTGGCGACGAGCAATTGATGCCAGTTAAGCTCAATACCTTTCAGGTCACCGAATGGAACAACAGCGTCGTGATCGCTCGCGGTTCCACAGCTCAGTGCATCGAAGAGCTCTATGAATTCCACCTAACCACACAGTCTGTCACAGGCTTGGTATTCAGGAAGCGGAACCCGGCTTGCGACGGATTGCCTGGCGCAGCGGAGGCACGGGACCCGGTACGCCTGCGGATGGTCGACGGATACGACGCAAGTCGGCAAGCCCGCGGAGTTCGCCGAATACGATAGTTGGTTTCACTCCGGCCAAGGCCACTTGGATCAACCCATCGCCAGCAGGTGGCCGCCGTCGACCGTGATGACGCTGCCGGTCATGAAGGCGCCGGCATCGGAGGCCAGCAGCAGCAGCGGCCCTTCGAGCTCCTCCACGGCACCGGCGCGGCCCATCGGCACGCGCGCCATCATGCGCTTGCCGGCGTCGCTGGCGAGATAGGCGTCGTTGAACTCGGTGGCGAAGTAGCCCGGCGCCAGGGCATTGACGCGGATGCGGTCGCGCGCCAGCTCCAGCGCCATCGACTTCGTGAGACTGATCACGGCGGCTTTGGTGGCGGAGTAGGTGGACAGGCCCTTGATGACTCCGAAGCCCAGGAGCGAGGCGATGTTGATGATCGACCCGCCCGAGCCGTTCGCCACCATCCGCCGCGCCGCCTCCTGCCCGACGCGGAAGACGCCGTCGAGATTGACGGACATCACGCTGCGCCACTCCTCCTCGCTGGTGCGCGTGAAGAAGGCGCCGGACGGGATGCCGGCATTGTTGACGAGGATGGTGATGGGGCCCAGCGCGGCCTCGGCCTCGCCCACGGCGCGTTCCACCGAAGCGCGGTCGGTCACGTCCATGGCGACGGCGGCCGCCTCGCCGCCGCCCTGCCGAATTTCGGCCTCGAGCCGGCGCAGCACGTCGATACGGCGGGCGGCAAGCGCCACCTTGGCCCCCGCGTCCGCCAGCACGCGCGCGAAGTGGCGGCCGAACCCGGAGGAGGCCCCCGTCACCAGCGCGGTTCTGCCGGCGAGCGAGAAGATGTCGCGGCGCGCGGCCCGTTTGCTGTTCTCAGGCATTGATCCCCGGCACTTGACCCATGAAGTCGCGCTTTCCCAGCTCGACGCCGTTGTGACGCAGGATGGCGTAGGCGGCAGTGGTGTGGAAGAAGAAATTGGGCATGACGAACTGCAACAGGTAGGGCCTGCCCTTGAAGGTCCTCGTGTTGCCGCCGACCTTCAGCGTGATCTCGCGGTCCTCCGAGCCGTCGATCTGGGAGGGCTTGAAGCCCCGCACATAGTCGATCGTCCGGCTCACGCGCGCCTTGAACTGGGCGAAGGTCGCCTCGTCGTCGGCCCAGGACGGAACCTCTGCGCCCGCCAGCCGCGCCGTGGCACCTTTGGCGAAGTCGCAGGCGATGTGGATCTGGCGCGAGAGGGGGAACATGTCGGGCGCCAGCCGGCAGCCGAGCAGGACGCTCTCATCGATCTTGCGTGCCGCCGCGTGCGACTGGGCCTTCCCCAGAACGCCGTCCAGTGCGCCGAGGATTTGCACGAAAACAGGCACCGAGGCATCGAACATCGAGAGCGGCATGGGCGTTCCCCTTGGAGCTGGATGCGGGCCGGACGGGTCCGCTGCCGCCATGGTGCCCCAAGGGCGGCCGTCGCGGAAGCGGGCCCGGCCGGCCGAGGCGGAGAGCCGCAGCAGGCAGCGGCGGCAATGGGTTGATCCCCGTCAACGGCCGCCTTCGCCCCCCTCGCCGACAATGCGGACAGGACCGGCCCATCCCTGCTCGGAGGCGTCCCGTGACCAGCGCTCGACCATCCGCCGACCAAGCCGACCAGGCCGAGGTCGTCGCCTTCCTCGCCGATCCCTCCTCCTACGCCGGTGTCAGCCGCGTCGAGCGCTTCGAGACGCACGGCAACCTGGTGTTCCTGGCCGGCTCCGAAGCCTGGAAGATCAAGCGTGCGGTGCGCTTCCCCTACATGGATTTTTCGACGCTCGACAAGAGGGGCGCAGCCTGCGCGCGCGAGGTGGAGGTCAACCGGCGGCTGGCGCCCGACCTCTACCTCGGCTGCGTGCCCATTACGCGCTCGCCCGACGGCCGGCTGGCATTCGCGGGCGACGGCGGCGTGGTCGAATGGGCGGTGCACATGCGCCGTTTCGATCAGGGCGCGCTGCTCTCCGAGATCGCCACCAAGGCGGGCATCTCAGCCGATCTGGCGAAGGCGGTCGCCGATGCCGTGCTCGACAGCCACCGCCGTGCTGCACCGGCCACCGCCGCGACGGGCGCCGACCGGATCGGCACGCTGGTGGACTCGCTCGCCGATGCCTTCGCGCGCCTCGAAGTCTTCGCCGAGGCCGATGTTCTGCAGTTCCGGCGCGAGGGAGCACGGCAGCTGCACCGATGCTCCGCGATCCTCGACAAGCGGGCCCGCTCGGGTCTCGTCAGGCGCTGTCACGGCGACCTGCACCTCGGCAACATCGTGCTGTGGCAGGGCCGGCCGGTGCTGTTCGACGCCATCGAGTTCGACGAGGCCATCGCCACCGTCGACACGCTCTACGATCTCGCCTTCCTGCTGATGGACCTCGACTGGCACCGCCAGAGGCCTGCCGCCAACATCGTCCTCAACCGCTACCTGTGGCGCAGCGGCGATGGGCTGGCCCTGGAGGGGCTCGCGGCCCTGCCGCTGCTGATCGCCTGCCGGGCGGGCATCCGCGCCATGGTGCACGCCGACCGTGCCGGCCTGGAGCAGCCGGCGGCCGCCCGGCGCGATCAGGACAAGGCCCGAGCCTACCTCGGCGCGGCGCGCGGCTATCTGGCTCCGGACCCGCCGCGCCTCATTGCCGTCGGCGGCCTGTCGGGCACGGGCAAGACCACGCTCGCAGCGTCCCTTGCGCCTTGGCTCGGGGCGGCGCCCGGGGCCGTCCACCTGCGCAGCGACCTGGAGCGCAAGAGCCTGTTCGGGGTCGGCGAGACCGATCCGCTGCCGGCGCAGTCCTACACCCGCGAAACGAGCGAGCGCATTTACGCCATCCTGCGGGAGAAAGCGCGCCCGGCGCTGGCCGCCGGTCACAGCGTCATCGTCGACGCCGTTTACGCCGCACCGCCGGAGCGCTCTGCCCTGGAAACGCTGGCAACGGAGCTCGGCGTGCCGTTTCAGGGGCTCTGGCTCACCGCCCCGCCGCAGGCGATGGTCGCCCGCGTCGCCGCACGCCGCGGCGATGCCTCCGATGCCACGCCGGACGTCGTCCGCCTCCAGCTCGCACGGGACATCGGCGTTCTGTCGCCGGCATGGCGCAGGCTCGACACGTCGGGCGGCAGCGAGGCGGCCCTGCAGCAGGCACGCGCCGCGTTGGCTACGGCCGGTTGAGAGGCGACCGCTTGTTGGGCAAGGGTTAAGGGTTTCTTTTCCATCAACTGCGGCTTTGTCCGAAGTTTTACGACGATCACAAGGATTGCAGTTAAGCTGCTGCTCAGCGTCGGGGGAGACTAGAGGGTAGCTGCAATGCCCGACGTTGCGCGTCAGCGCGTGTCAATTGATATTCCTGTGCCGGCATCGGGGATGGATGCCGGCCAGACGGACGGCACTACGGGGCTGCGGAGCGGGCAGCGGCGAGACGCTACTTCCCCGTCCTGTCGCGAAGACGACCGTCCGTCTGCGGCCAGGCTCGGTCTCATGGAGCGGCTCGACCGCACCATGAGTTCGGTGTCCGTGCGCCGCGTGGTCGGCGCTCTGGGCGGCTTGGTGGCGCTCCTGACCGCCCTGTCGCTGCCCGCCGGATATGCCGCCATCAGCTACTGGAAGGACACGCAGGCGCTGGCGCTCCGGGCCGAGCGCAGTGCCGCGCGGGCAGCGCGCTTCATCATGGCCAGCGGGCCGCAGTGGGCCTCGCGTCAGGCCCTGCTCGCCAACGCGCTGGAGATCCAGAGCGCCACGTCCGAGCCTATTCGGGAACGGATCATCGACGCGGACGGTGCGGTCGTGCTCGACAAGGGCGAGGCCCTCGCCGCCCCCACGCACGTACGCAGGGCGCCGATCGCGGTCGACGGCCGCGTGGTCGGCCGCGTCGAGGTGGCGGCCAGCCTGCGCCCGCTGCTGACCGAGGTCGGCGCGATCGGCGTCGCCAGCCTGACGCTCGGCGTCGTCGCCTATCTGGTGTTCGCGGTCTGGCCGCTGCGCCTCCTCGACCGGTCGCTCGGCGACCTCGAGAGCGCCAACGCCAGGTTCCGCCACCAGAACCTTCTGCTCGATGCGGCACTGGCGAACATGTTCCAGGGTCTGGCCATGTTCGATGCGGACGAACGTCTCGTCGTCGCCAACGCCCGCTTCGCCGAGATGTACCGCCTGGCGCCGGATCAGGTGCGGCCCGGCACGTCGCTGCGCGCCGTGCTGGAGCATCGCGTGAGGGCCGGGCTACACGAAGGTGCGGCCGTCGACAGCCTGCTCGAAGAGCTGCGCCAGCACCTCTCCCGCCGCAAGGCCGGCCACCTGGCCGAGCGGCTGAGCGACGGGCGCGCAATCCTGGTGTCGATCCGGCCGCTGCCGGAAGGCGGCTGGGTGACGACGCACCAGGACGTGACCGATCGCGAAAACCTCAACGCCGAGCTGGCCCTGCAGAACGAGCTGTTGCGTCAGCGCGAGGATCAGCTCGAGCGCCAGAACAAGCTGCTCGACGCTGCGGTGCAGAGCGCCTATCGCAGCTGGGCCATCGTCGACGCCGCGCTCAACAACATGACGCAGGGCCTCGCCATGTTCGACGCCGACAGGCGGCTGGTCGTCTGCAACAAGGTGTACCATCAGCTCTATGGCCTGACCGCCGAGCAGGTGAAGCCCGGCATGACCTCGCGCGAGATCGTCGCGCTGAGGATCGCCAAGGGTGCCTACGGCGAGGTCGATGCGGACAGGTTCATCGACGACTGGTTCGCCGACGATCCCACCCTGACGACGCGCGTCCAGCCGCTCGCCGACGGGCGCCTCATCTGCGTGTGCCGTCATCGCCTGCGCGACGGCCGGCTGATCGTCACGCACGAGGACATCACGGAGAGGGCGCGGCTCAACAACGAGCTGGCGCGGGAGCACGATCTGACGCAGCGGCTGCTGGAGCAGCTGGAGCGTCAGAAGCAGCAGCTCGACGCCGCCCTCAACAACATGTCCCAGGGGCTCGCCATGTTCGACGGCGAGCAGCGCCTCGTCATCTGCAACGGCCTGTTCGCCCAGATGCACGGCCTGACCGACGAGCAGGTTGAGCCCGGCGAGAGCCTGCAGGCGATCACCGAACGCCTGGTCGCTTCGGGGCTCTACTCGGAGAAGAGTGCGGGCGATCTGATGAGCTGGATGCACCGCTGCGCGAGCGGGAACGGCGTGTCCCGCCACATCGTCGAGCTGACCGACGGCCGCTTCGTGGCCGTCTCCGCCCGGCAGATGCCGGGCGGGGGCATCGTCGCCACGCACCAGGACGTCACGGAGCAGCGCCGTGCCGAGGCCAAGGTCGTGCACATGGCGCTGCACGACACGCTGACGGAGCTGCCCAACCGCGTGCTCCTCAACGAGCGCCTGGAGCACGCCCTCACCCGCGTGCGGCGCGGCGAGGTGGTGGCAGTGCACATGCTCGACCTCGACCACTTCAAGGCCGTGAACGACACGCTGGGCCACCCGGCCGGTGACAAGCTCCTCAAGGTCGTCACCGAGCGGCTGCGGGCGCTGGTGCGCGAGACGGACACGGTGGCGCGCATGGGCGGCGACGAGTTCGCCGTCGTGCAGGTCGCCATTGCCCATCCGGAGGACGCCACCTCGCTGGCGCGGCGCATCGTCGAGGTGGTGAGCAGGCCCTACGACATCGAGGGGCATCAGGTCGTGATCGGCACCACGGTGGGCATAGCCATGGGTCCGGCCGACGGCGCGACCCCCGGCGACCTCATCAGGAACGCCGACCTCGCCCTGTGCCGGGCCAAGAGCGAAACGCGCAACACTTTCTGCTTCTTCGAGCCCGAGATGGACGCGCAGATGCAGGCCCACCGCGCCATGGAGTACGACATGCGCAGGGGCCTCACTGCCGGCGAGTTCGAGCTGCACTACCAGCCCGTCATCAACCTGGAGACCGACCAGATCACCGGCTTCGAGGCGCTGATCCGCTGGCATCACCCCAAGAACGGCATCGTCGCGCCCTGCAAGTTCATCCCCATCGCCGAGAAGATCGACTCCATCGTCTCGCTCGGCGACTGGGTGATCCGCGATGCCTGCACCACGGCCGCGAAATGGCCCAAGGGGCTGAAGGTGGCGATCAACCTCTCGCCGGCACAGTTCCGCGACCCGCGGCTCGGCCAGGTGATCTCCGGCGCGCTCGAGGCCTCCGGGCTGTCGCCCGACCAGGTCGAGATCGAGATCACCGAGCTCGTGCTCTCGGGCGACCGGGAGACGACGCTGAGCGTGCTCGCCAAGCTGCGCGACCTCGGCGTGAGGATCTCCATGGACGACTTCGGTACCGGCTTCTGCTCGCTCAGCCAGCTGCAGAACTTCCAGTTCGACAAGATCAAGATCGACCGCTCGTTCGTGAGGGATCTCGCCGCCGACGCGGGCTCGCTCAACATCGTGCGCGCGGTCACGGCCATGGCCAACGGCATGGGCGTGTCGACGACCGCCGAAGGGGTGGAGACGCGCGAGCAGCTGGAGATCGTGAGATCGGAGGGCTGTACCGAGGTGCAGGGCTTCCTGTTCAGCCCGCCGGTGCCGGCGAAGGAGATCGAAGCCCTGCTGCGCAGCAAGCGACGCCCGAGGAGCGGCAGGAGCAATGCGGATGCCGCCTAGGCGAGAGCGAAAGGAGGCGATTGTGACGACACATCCGCAAGCAGCGACGCAGGAGGGCCAGGGCCGGAAAGGCGCAGACAGCGGCGCGACCGTGCTGGTGGTCGAGGACGAGCATCGCCTGAGAATGGTGACGGTGAGCCAGCTGGAAGCCCTCGGCTACCGCGTGCTGGAGGCCGCCGACGGGCCCGCCGCACTCGACGTGCTCGAGCGGCACCCTGAAGTGGAGGTGCTCTACTCCGACCTCGTCATGCCCGGCAGGCTGTCCGGGCTCGACCTCGCCAGGCGCGTCATGGAGCTCTATCCCGCGGTGCGCATCGTGCTGACCACCGGATACGCAGATCTCACCGGGGAGGCCGACCTCGACCTGCGAGTTCTGTACAAACCCTATCGCCGGGCCGATTTGCAGCGCGTCTTGCGCGACGCCCTGGACGCCCCTCCCAGGTCATCGCGTTCCGAGGCACCGCGCAGGCCCGATTGACGGGCGCCGGCCGCCAGTGTCGGCAAGCCGCAGCCGGGACAGCCGCTGGCCTCGCTCGTCGTCCCGGCCTGGTCTCACGCCTGGCCCCGCAGGCCCTCGCGGCGCGCGGACGATGCCGGCAGAGGCGCCACACACGGGCCAATGCGGCGGCGCTCGACATCGCGCCCGCGCCCCCCGATGGTGTGGCGCGCGCGATTCGCGGGCGACCGGCCGATCAGGGGGAGGTGAGCCATGGGCGGCAATCTCGGGTTCGACGAGCTCAAGGCCGAGGTGGCATCGGGCAGCATCGATACGGTGCTGGTGGCCATGGTCGACATGCAGGGGCGGCTCGTCGGCAAGCGCTTCGAGGCCCGATACTTCGTCGACGCTGCGCACGCGGAGACGCACGCCTGCGACTACCTGCTCGCCAACGACATCGACATGGAGCCGGTGCCGGGCTATGCGGCGGCCAGCTGGGACAAGGGCTACGGCGACTTCGTGCTCAAGCCCGACCTCTCCACCCTGCGCCGCGTGCCCTGGCTGGACGGCACGGCACTGGCTCTCGCCGACGTGCTCGATCACCATCACCGCGATGTGCCGCACTCCCCGCGCGCCGTCCTGAAGCGCCAGGTCGCGCGGCTGGCCGAGCGCGGCATGCGGGCGCTCTGCGCCTCGGAGCTCGAGTTCTATCTGTTCGACGAGACCTACAAGTCGGCGGCCGCCAAGGGCTATCGGGGACTCGAGACCGCCGGCACCTACATCGAGGACTACCACATCCTGCAGACCACCAAGGAGGAGGGCGTCATGCGCGCCATCCGCCGCGGCCTGCAGGGCGCGGGGGTGCCGGTCGAGAACTCCAAGGGCGAGTGGGGCCCGGGCCAGGAGGAGATCAACGTGCGCTATGCCGACGCCCTGGAGATGGCCGACCGGCACGCGATCCTCAAGAACGCCGTCAAGGAGATCGCACACCTTGCCGGCAAGGCCGTCACCTTCATGGCCAAGTGGCGCTACGACCTCGCCGGCTCCTCCTGTCACATCCATCTTTCGCTGTGGGATCGCGACGGTGCCGTCCCCCTGTTCCACGCTGCCGGAGCCGAGCACGGCATGTCGGACCTGATGCGCGCCTTCGTCGCCGGGCAGCTCCGGTACGCGCGCGACATCACCTGGTTCCTGGCGCCGTACGTCAATTCCTACAAGCGCTTCCAGGTCGGCACCTTCGCGCCGACCAAGGTGGTATGGAGCCGCGACAACCGCACCGCCGGCTTCCGCCTGTGCGGCGAGGGCAGCCGCGCCATCCGCATCGAGTGCCGCATCGGCGGCGCCGACCTCAACCCCTATCTCGCCTTCGCCGCGCTGATCGCCGCCGGCCTCAAGGGCATCGACGAGGAGCTGAAGCTGGAGCCGCCGTTCGCGGGCGACGCCTATGTCGGCCACCTGCTGCCCGAGGTGCCGAAAACGCTGCGCGAGGCCATCGACTGCCTCGCCGGCTCGCGCTTTCTGCGCGAGGCGTTCGGCGAGGACGTGGTCGAGCACTACCTGCACACGGCGCGCTGGGAGCAGCTCGAGTACGACCGTCGCATCACCGACTGGGAGCTGATGCGCGGATTCGAGCGGTACTAGCCGAATTCGGCCCTGAGCGCCGGCATCGGGCGCCGGGCGCCGCCCGACGACGCAACGGACGAGCGGGACGAGTCACGCCCGGCACGGGGGGCGTCAGCTCCCGAACGAGGCGATCAGGGCATCGACCTCCTTCTGGTCCGGTCCCTTGCAGCGGGCGTTGACGCGCGGGCCGGTGGCATAGCCGATCCACAGCACGATCTCCTCCGGCCGCGGCGCGTCGTGGATCAGCACGGGCGTGGAGTCGAAGGCGTCGAGATCCCAGCCCTCGTCGAGCGGGCCGTAGATCAGGTCGACGCTGGTGCCGGGCGGCCCGACCTTGGCGTGGCCGGGAATGATGACGCGGCCGCGCTTGAGCGCGCGGCGCATGACCATGCCGAGGCGGGGGTGGATCATGGCGGCACCGTGCTCGAGGTCGCCACCGGTGCCCACCAGCGCCGCCTTGGTGTAGGCGCGCAGCTCACGGGGCGTGGCGCCCAGCGCCGCCATGGCCGTCTTGGTGAGCGACACGCCGAGCTCCTGGGAATGCTCGATGAGCGGCGCGAGGTCGGCACCCGCCGGCTTGCCGGCCAGCGGGTTCTTGAACACGGCGGCGATCGCCACACGCCGCAGCGGCACCTTGGCGCGGGCGCCGTACTCGCTGTGGATCTCCTCGATCAGCGTGACCGTCTTGCGGATGTCCATG
>DASRDL010000517.1:0-5926 GCA_035652635.1 Hyphomicrobiaceae bacterium
GTCACGGCATAGCTGGACTTGGGGGCCGCCGGCTTCTCCTCGAGGCTGGTCGCCACCCCGGAGGCATCGAAACCGACCACGCCATAGCGCTCGGGGTCGGTGACCTCGTAGGCGAACACCGTCGCACCGGTCTCGCGGCCGGCGGCGCGCTGCAGCATTTCCGTCAGGCCGTGGCCGTAGAAGATGTTGTCGCCCAGCACGAGGGCACAGCGGTCGCGGCCGATGAAGTCGGCCCCGATGATGAACGCCTGCGCCAGCCCCTCGGGCCGCGGCTGCACCGCGTAGCTCAGCTGCAGGCCGAATTGCGCGCCGTCGCCCAGGAGCCCGCGAAACTGCCCCTGATCGTGCGGCGTGGTGATGATGAGGATCTCGCGGATGCGCGCCAGCATCAGCACCGACAGGGGGTAGTAGATCATCGGCTTGTCGTAGACCGGCAGCAGCTGCTTGGAGACCGCCAAGGTCAGCGGGTAGAGCCGTTGGCCGCTGCCGCCCGCGAGAATGATGCCTTTCATGAGCTCTCTCTCAGAGGGTCGGGACCAGCAGGTTGCGCATGACCGAGGCGCGCATCGAGGCATCGCGACAGGCCGTCCTGCCAGTGCGGCATGGTGAGCCCGTAGATGCGCCCGAGCTTGACGGTCGACAATTTGGAGTAGGCGGGGCGGCGCGTCCTGGTCGGGTAGTCGCGTGTGGCGATCGCGGTGACGGCCGCGCGCGGGCCGCCGCGCGCCGCCGAGCCCGCCATGATGGCGCGGGTAAAGCCGCACCAGCTCGTCTCCCCCTCGCTCGCCAGGTGGAAGACGCCGAAGCGCGCGTCGCCGTCGCGGCGCGGCACGCAGGCGGCGATGATGCGCGCCGTCGCCTCGGCGATGTCGGCGGCGAAGGTGGGAGCGCCGCGCTGGTCGTCGACGACGCGCAGCTCGCGGCCCTCGCCGGCGAGGCGCAGCATGGTGTCGAGGAAATTCCCGCCGTGCGGCGAGCACACCCAGGAGGTGCGCAGGATCACGTGGCGCGGGTTGGCGGCTGCGACCCCGATCTCGCCTGCGAGCTTGGACCGGCCGTAGACGCCGAGCGGGCAGGGGCGGTCCGTCTCCTCGTAGGGCTCCGATTTGGTGCCGTCGAAGACGTAGTCGGTCGAGAAGTGGATGACGACGGCGCCGGCCGCGCGCGCTGACCGGGCCGCAGCGGCGGCGCCGGCGGCGTTGACGGCCATGGCGATGTCGGGCTCGTCCTCGGCGCGGTCGACGGCCGTGTAGGCCGCAGCGTTGACCACCGCCTGCGGCCGGAGCCGCTCCACGACCGGCGCCAGCGTGTCCGCGCGGGCAAGGTCGACCTCGGGCCGTGCCGCCACGGCAACGTCGAAGCCATGCCGCGGCAGGGCCTCGATCAGGGCGCGGGCGACCTGCCCCCGGGAGCCGATGACGAGGACGCGGGTCGCGGCGGCGCTCATGTGCCTGCGGCCCCTTGCAGCAGGCCCAGCCGCTCGCCGCGGTAGACGCGCTCGCGCAGCGGCCGCCACCAGGCCTCGTTGGCGAGATACCACGCCACCGTCTTCTCGAGGCCCGACTCGAAGGTCTCGGCCGGGCGCCAGCCGAGCTCGCGCTCGATCTTGCCGGGGTCGATGGCGTAGCGCCGATCGTGGCCCGGCCGGTCGGGCACGAACTCGATCAGCCGGCGCCGCGGCTGCGCGGCCGGCCGCCGCCGGTCGAGGAGATCGCAGATGGCCTCGACCACCTCGATGTTGCAGCGTACGGAGCGGGCGCCGATGTTGTAGGTCTCGCCCGGGGTGCCTTTTTCGAGCACGAGTGCGAGAGCGCGGGCATGATCCTCCACGTAGAGCCAGTCGCGCTCGTTGCGGCCGTCGCCGTAGACGGGCAGCGGCCGCTCCTCGAGCGCATTCAACAGCACGAGCGGGATGAGCTTCTCGGGGAAGTGATAGGGCCCGTAGTTGTTGGAGCAGTTGGTGATCAGCACCGGCAGGCCGTAGGTCCTGTGCCAGGCGGCGGCGAGGTGATCGGAGGCGGCCTTGCTGGCCGAGTAGGGCGAGCAAGGATTATAGGGCGTGCGCTCGTGGAACAGCTCGTCCGGCGCGCCGCTGCCGTAGACCTCGTCGGTTGACACGTGCAGGAAGCGGAATGCGTCGCGCCGCTCCTGCGGGAGACCGTCCCGGTAGCAGCGCGCAGCCTCGAGCAGTGTGTACGTGCCGACGATGTTGCTCTCGATGAACGGCGCCGGCCCCGTGATCGAGCGATCGACGTGACTCTCGGCGGCAAGGTGCAGGATGCCGTCGGGCCGCACTTCCGCCAGCACGCGGTCCATGCGATCGCGATCGCAGATGTCGGCCCGGACGAACCGGTAGCGGGGATCGTCGGCGATCGGTGCCAGGGAGGCAATGTTGGCAGCGTAGGTCAGCTTGTCGACGTTGGTGACGTGCCAGCCGCGGTCGCGCACGAGGTGCCGGCAAACGGCGGACCCGATGAAGCCCGCACCGCCTGTGACGACGACCCTCATGCATGCACCCCCGCGGCCGCGGCTCGCCGTCTAGAACAGGACGCGGGCGTCCTTGAGACGCGGCAAGCCCCTGTCCTTATCGGAGACGAGGGCGCTGCGCGCGTCGACCGGCCAGGTTATCCCCAGGTCCGGATCGTTCCAAAGGATGCCGGCGTCGCACTGCGGCGCGTAGACGGCAGAGACTTTGTAGAGAACCTCCGTGTCCGGCTCGAGGGTGCAAAATCCGTGCGCGAAACCGACCGGCACCAGCAGCTGCAGCCAGTTCTCCTCCGACAGCTCCACGGCCACGTGCCGGCCGAAGGTCGGCGAGGTGCGCCGCACGTCGACGGCGACATCGAGGATGCGCCCGCGTGTCACGCGCACGAGCTTCGCCTGCGCGAACGGCGGCAGCTGGAAGTGCAGGCCGCGCACGGTGCCCGCCCTGGTCGATCGCGAATGGTTGTCCTGCACGAACTCGATGGGCAGCCCGGCTTCTGCGAACGCCGACTGCTTGTAGACCTCGGAGAAGAACCCGCGCGCGTCGTTGAAGCGCTTGGCCTTCACGAGCTTCACGTCGCCGATCTCGAGGGGCACGATCTCCATGGTCAATCTCGACTGACGCGTCTATCACGATCGATGCAATCCGGTCCTCTTTGTGCGGCCGGCCGGCTGCCAAGCGCCGGTACACTGACACAGACGAGCGCACCAGCACGCCGCGCCACATGCGCGCAGGGCGTTGCGGGCTAGGGCCTATAGGAGAGCGCCGGCGAGCGACCGGATTTCTCGACGGCCGCCACGGGAGGGGCGACCTCGGGTGTCGCGCGCGACTGCTGCAAGGCGGCCTGGATGGTCCGAACTAACTTGGAGATGTCGTATTTCTCCTCGGCGATGCGCCTGGCCATGCGTCCCATCCGGGCGCGCAGGGCGGGGTCGTCGATCAGCTGGAGTAGATGACGGCGCCAGGAGTCGAGGCTATCGGCGAGGAAGCCGGTCACGCCGTGCTCGACGATGCCGACGTTGGCGCCCACGGGGGAGGCGACGCAGGGACGCGATGCGGCCATGTATTGGATGAGCTTGTAGCCGCACTTGCCCTGCTCCCAGACTCCACTCTCCAGCGGCATGATGCCGATGTCGATCTCGGCGAGGTCACGGGCCTCGGTCTCCTCGGACCAGGGCCGGAAGTCGGTCGGCACGCCGGGAATCTCCACCGGCCGGGCGCCGATGACGCGCAGGCGGGCATTGCGCGCCCGGCAGACGTCGGCGAGCGCCCCGCCGATCATGTCGAGGTAGCGCTCGTTGCTGGGGGTCCCGATCCAGCCGATGACGACCGCGTCGCCGGCCTTGCGCGTGCCGGCATCGCGGGAATAGGCGGAGACGTCGACTGCGGTCGGCGCGCACGTCACCCGCGGCGCCCCCGCCTGCCGTGCGTACTCCTGCAGACAGGGGGAGCCGACCACCACCTCCCGCGCGCCCCGGATCAGGTGGACGAGCTTTCGGCCCAGCAGCGCCCTTACGAAGGGGCTCGCGCTCGCCTGGTAGCGGTGGAACCAGGCATCGTCGATGTCGAGCACATAGGGCCGCCCGCGCAGAAGCAGCCGCTCCAGCACATAGGGCAGGTAGGGCAGCAGCTCGACCTCGATCCAGAGGCAGTCGTAGCCGCCGGGCCTCACGAGGTGCCACACCCGCCGCAGGTAGCTGCCGGCGATCCGCAGCTTGTTGCGCCGCTCGCCCTCGTAGTTGCAGCGCAGAATTTCGTCCGGCAAGAGAGGCGAGCACGTCACCTCGCAACCTGCCTCATGGAGGTGCGGAACGTAAGCCAGCATCCGCTGCCGGCTGCTGGGCGAAAGACGCCCATAGCGGGTCAACAGCAGAATCGTCGCCATCCAGTCCCTCGCGCTGGTGCCGTGCGCACCAAGAGAAACCCCCTCCGCCCGTAGTCACCATAGCCGGGCCAAATGTCCGATCAATTTTGGACGAACGTAATCCGCAACCTTTTATCTAGTTCGTTCCGTCGCTTGCACAACGGCGGTCGAGTGTGCTCGAAATGCCACTTGCCATTCGTTGCAGACCAAGAGCATCGGCCCTGCTTCGCTTCCTCTGGCTCGACTGGTTGTCCACCCCTTGACCACCCCGCCCCTACGGTGCCTCCCGCGATGCGCGACGTGGCCGAGGAGTTGCGCTCGCGGCTGCACAGCATGAGCGAGCCGCCCAAGGAGAGAGGCCGGCGCACCCTGCTGCACGGCAACCGTGCCCGCTGATGCGCGACACGTAGGGCTAGACGGCGAATACCACCGCCTCGATGCGCTCGAACACGAGCGCCACGCCGATACCGGCGACGAGGGCGCCGATGAGGCGCGGCGCCAGGTCGGCGGCGGAGGCCGCCTGCCCGGCACGGCGCGCGAGCCACATGGCGCCGACGGCGATCGCGTACTGCACCAGCCCGAATCCCGCGAGGTAGGCGAGGAGGGGCGTCGGCTCGGCGCCGACGATGGCCTCGGCATAGGCCGCGCCGTGGACGAGGCCGGCTGCAGCGAACAGGAGGGCACAGGCGCCGCCGCCCAGGGCCGCGCCTCCCATCACCGGGGCGCCGAGGAGCACGAGCGAGCCGGCGACCGCGATCTCGGTCGCCGGCAGCTCGATGCCGCCGGCGGTGCGCAGCAGGCATCCGGCAACGGTGGCGGCAACGAAGACGGCCGGCAGCACGTAGCGCGCTGCCAGACATGCGCACGCCACGCCGACGGCGACCGTGAAGGCCAGGTGGTCGATGCCGATGACGGGATGCCCGAGCCCCGAGAGCAGACCTTCGAGCAGCCTCGTCGGCGTGCGCCCGCCCATCATGTGGTGGGCGGCCGCGGGCAACGGCGCGGTCAGCAGGGCGGCGGCGGCGAGCACGGCCGCCGTCAACGGTCCCGGCAATCCTTTCTGGTGCCTCGTCATGGCAATCGCTCCTGGCTCTATGCCGGCAGCGCGGCGAGACCGCGCTCGAGGTCGGCGATGATATCGGCGGGGTCCTCCAGGCCGATGTGCAGGCGCACGAGCGGGCCGCCGCTCCAGCCGGGCACCCTCGGATAGGTCAGGGCCAGACTCTCGTAGCCGCCCCACGAGGCGCCGATGCCGAAGAGCCGCAGGCTGTCGACGAACCGGTCGGCGTCGGCCTGGGAGGCCGGCGGCGCGAGCTCGATCGAGAGCAGCCCGTTGGCGCCTTTGAAGTCGCGCCGCCACAAGGCGTGCCCCGGATCGCCGGGGTGCGCGGGATAGAGGATGCGCTTCACCCGGGGCTGGCGGTCGAGCCAGGCGACGACCTCGGCGGTGTGGGCCTGATGCATGGCGATGCGCGCCGCCGCCGTGCGCAGGCCCTTGAGTGCGCTGTAGGCCTCGTCGGGGCTCACCGTCAGCCCGAGGAGCCGCGCCGTGCGCCAGATCTGGTCGGCGCAGCGTG
>DASRDL010000518.1:0-2816 GCA_035652635.1 Hyphomicrobiaceae bacterium
GTTCGCCATCGAGCTCAACTGGCTCCCGGTGCAGGGCTACCAGCGCCTCGCCCAAGGCGTGGGCGGCTGGCTGCAGCGGCTGATCCTGCCCTCGCTCACGCTGTCGGTGGTGCTCGTCGCCCTGATCGCCCGCATCACCCGTACCAGCGTGCTCGAGGTGATGAACGAGGACTACATCCGCACTGCGCGCGCCAAGGGGCAGACGGAGGGGCGGGTGCTGGTCCGCCATGCGCTCGCCAACGCCGCGGTGCCGATCGTGACGGTGATCGGCCTCGGCGTCGCCACGCTGATCGGCGGCGTGGTCGTGACCGAGTCGGTCTACACCATACCGGGCCTCGGCCGGCTCACGGTGGACGCGGTGCTGGCCCGCGACTATCCCACCATCCAGGCCGTGATCCTGCTGTTCTCGCTCGCCTACGTGCTCATCAACCTGCTCGTGGACGTCACCTACACCTTCTTCGACCCGAGGATCCGCTATTGAGCATCGAGGCCCTGCCCGCCGAAACCGCAGACAGCGCACCGGCGGCGCGCCGGCCCGGCACGGTGCGCAAGCTGGCGCGCAATCCGAGCGTGGTGATCGGCGCGGCGATCGTTGCCTTCCTGGCCCTGGTCGGCCTGTTCGCGCCGTGGCTCGGCACCATCAGCCCGTCCGAGATCAACCCCGTCTACCGCAACAAGAAGCCGGGGGTGGAGCGCACCATCCGCACCGACGACGGCAAGGAGACGGTGTTCGTGCACCGCTTCGGCACCGATTCGCTCGGCCGCGACGTCTACAGCCGGGTGCTCTACGGAGCGCGCGTGTCGCTCATCATCGGCATCACGGTGGCGGTGCTGAGCGTCACCGTCGGCCTCGTCGTCGGCCTCCTCGCCGGCTACATCCGCTGGCTCGACGGCCCGATCATGCGCATCATGGACGGGTTGATGGCGATCCCGGCCATCCTGCTCGCCATGGGCGTCGTGTCGCTGTCACGCGCCGGCCTCATCGCCGTCATCATCGCCATCGTCATCCCCGATATCCCGCGGGTGGTGCGTCTGGTGCGCTCGATCGTGCTGTCGATCCGCGAGGAGCCCTACGTGGAGGCGGCCATCACCGTCGGCACGCCGACGCCCACCCTGCTCGTGCGCCACGTGCTGCCCAACACGATCGCGCCCCTCATCGTGCAGGGCACGTTCATCTGCGGCTCGGCCATCCTGATCGAGGCCATCCTGTCGTTCCTCGGCATCGGCATTCCGCCGGAGACGCCGACCTGGGGCAACATCATGGCCGAGGGTCGCTCGCTGTTCCGCATCTATCCCCACAACATCTTCTATCCGGGCGTGTGCCTGGCGTTCGCGGTGCTCGCCATCAACATGCTGGGCGACGGCCTGCGCGACACGCTCGACCCGCGCTTTGCCAAGCGGGTGTGAGGCTCCGGGCCATGACCGAAGCAGCGCCTGTTCTCGCCATCGACGGCCTCTCGGTCGCCCTGCCGCGCGGCTCGGACCGGACGCACGCCATCGACGGCGTCAGCCTGACGGTGGGCGCCGGCGAGATCGTGTGCGTGGTGGGCGAGTCGGGCTCCGGCAAGTCGGTGACGGCGCAGGCGGTGATGGGGCTGCTGCCGCGCGAGCTGACGGCCGAGCGGGGCCGCATCCTGCTCGAGGGCGAGGACGTGCTGGCGGCGACGCCGGCCCGCCTGCGCGATCTGCGCGGCACGCGCATGGCCATGATCTTCCAGGAGCCGATGACGGCGCTGAACCCGGTGATGCGGGTGGGCGAGCAGATCGCGGAGGTGCTGGAGATCCACACCAAGCTCTCCGAGCCGGACCGGCGCCAGCGCGTGCTGCAGATCATGCGCGCGGTGCAGTTGCCCGAGCCCGAGCGCCTCGTTGACGTCTACCCCCACCAGCTCTCCGGCGGGCAGCGCCAGCGCATCATGATCGCGGCAGCCCTCGTGCTCGATCCGGCGCTGCTGATCGCGGATGAGCCCACCACCGCCCTCGACGTGACGACACAGGCGCAGATCCTCAAGCTCATCCGCGAGCTGCAGGAGCGTCGCGGCACCGGCGTCCTGTTCATCACGCACGACTTCGGCGTGGTGGCCGAGATCGCCCACCGCGTCGTCGTCATGCAGTCGGGCCGGGTGGTGGAGAGCGGCACGCGCGACGACATCCTGCGCCGGCCGCAGTCGCCCTATACGCGCATGCTGATCGCCTCGGTGCCGAGCCTCAAGCCGCCGGCCCGGGCGCCCAAGGTCGGCGCGACCGCCCTGGTGATGGAGAAGCTTTCCAAGACCTACGGCCGCAGGGGCCTGTTCGGATCGGGCCGCGTGGTGCGGGCTGCCGACAACGTCGACATCGTCGTGCGGCGGGGCGAGACGGTGGGCATCGTCGGCGAGTCGGGCTCCGGCAAGACCACGGTGGCGCGCTGTGTCGCCCGCCTGATCGAGCCGACCTCGGGCGCCATCCGCATCGGCGACGTCGACGTGGCGCGGCTGCCGGAGAGCCGCCTGCGCGAGCATCGCCGCCATGTGCAGATCGTGTTCCAGGACCCCTACCGGTCGCTCAACCCGCGCCGCACCGTCGGCGCCTCCATCATCGAGGGCCCGGTCAACTTCGGCCTGTCGCGCACCGAGGCCATGAAGCGCGCGAGCCGGCTCATGAGCCTGGTGGGGCTCGCCCCCGACGCGCTGGACCGCTATCCGCATCAGTTCTCCGGCGGCCAGCGCCAGCGCATCGCCATCGCCCGTGCGCTCGCCATGGAGCCGGCGCTGCTGATCGCCGACGAGCCGGTGTCGGCGCTCGACGTCTCGGTGCAGGCGCAGGTGCTGCAGCTC
>DASRDL010000519.1:0-11187 GCA_035652635.1 Hyphomicrobiaceae bacterium
CGCGGCTGCCCGCTGCAGGCCCACAGGGCGAGCACGAGCGGCATCAGCAACGCGAGACGGACGCGGGAGAACGACATGGGGTGGGAAGGATACAGGCGACGCTCTTGAGGCTGCGTTAACCACCCCTCCCCGCGCCTTCTCTCCTACCCGAGCTTTGCGGCGCCATTGCGGTGCGCAGGTCGGACGCTATGATCGACACGTTCGTGCCGAAGCCCCGAATCCCACATGCCTCACTACACCTTCAGCGTATTCCGGCCGCACGAGGACGGAGCGTGGACCGGCCGCATCCCCGGACTCGTGCCGCGCGCGGACCTCGGCGATACGCCGGAGAAGACGCCAGCCGGGCTGCCGGTCGCCATGGAGGCTCGGTTCGTGCCGGGCCCGGTCCGTTGAGCCTTTCCCGAGGCATCCTCCTCGCCATCGAGCGCGCGGCGGTGGCGGCGTGGCCGGCCGCGGAGACGGCCGACGTCGACGGCTGGCTGTGGCGATATTCCGGCGGCGGGTCGCAGCGCGCCAACTCGGTGGCCACCCTTGCCTTCCGCGGGGCCGATCCCGAGCTGGCGATCGACGCGGTCGAGGCGCGCTACCGGGCGCGCGGGGCAACACCGATGTTCCAGATCTGCGATGTGACCGCTCCCGGCGACCTCGACGAAAGGTTGCAGCGGCGCGGCTACCGCCTGCAGGAGCCGTGCACATGCCTCGCCAAGGCCATCTCGCCGGCGACGACAGGTACCGGAACGGCCGGTGTCGAGATCGCCGACCGCCCGGGCGAGGACTGGCTTGCGGTCTATCTCGGCGGCATCAGCGACAGCCGTCGTGCCTTTGCCCCGTCGATCCTCGCGCGTGTGCCGCAGCCTCGCGCCTTCCTGCTGATGCGCGAAGCCGGCGTCCCCGTCGCGACCGCGCTCGGCGTCGTGGCGGAAGGCGCGGTGATCGCCGAGTGCGTGATGACCCGCGCCGGCCGCCGCCGCACCGGTGCCGCCACCCGCGTCATGCGCACGCTCGAGGCATGGGGCACGCATCGAGGTGCAACGGTCGCCGCCCTGCAGGCGGTGGCCGCCAATGCGCCGGCGCAGGGCCTCTACGCCAAGCTCGGCTACGCCCGCGTCGGCGGCTACCACTACCGCGTGCTCGACACGTGAGGCCGCCGTGCCCTCCGCCCCCAACCGGCTCATCGACGACGGCGGCGCCAGGCACCTGCGGCGCGGGCGCCGCATGCCCGCCATCGACCTGCCCACCACCGCCGGCCGCGAGGTGCGCTTCGCCGCCATGCCCGGGCGGGTCATCGTCTTCTGCTATCCGTGGACCGGCCGCCCCGGCGCGCCCAACCCGCCGGGATGGGACGACATCCCCGGCGCCCACGGCTCGACGCCGCAGGCCGAGGGCTTCCGCGACCTCCATGCCGGTTTCCGCGATCTCGGCGCCCAGGTGTTCGGCCTCTCCACGCAGTCGACCGAATACCAGCGCGAGCTGGTGTCGCGCCTCAGTCTGCCCTTCGAGATGGTGAGCGACGCGGGCTTCGAGCTGCAGCGCGCGCTTTCCCTCCCCACCTTCGCCACCGGCGGGGTGCGTTATCTCAAGCGACTGACGCTCGGGCTCAGGGACGGATGCATCGAGCGGGTGTACTATCCCGTTGACGCGCCGGGTGCGCATGCGCGCGAGGTGTGCGCCTGGCTCGGCATGATCCACCGCTCGCTGTAGGCTGCGGCCCGTCACGCCGGCGCGTGGAACGACGAGACGCCAGGGAGACGGACGCCCATGACCCCCACGGTCGAGTTCCATTTCGATTTTGGCAGCCCCAACGCCTATTTCGCGCACAAGCTGATCCCGGCGATCGAACAGCGCACCGGGGCCACCTTCACTTACGTGCCGATCCTGCTCGGCGGCGTCTTCAAGCTCACCAACAACCAGCCGCCGATGGTGCAGTTCAAGGGCATCAGGAACAAGCTCGAGTATCAGCGGCTGGAGACCAGGCGCTTCATCGCCAGGCATGGGCTCACGCAGTTCAGGGTGAACCAGCACTTTCCCGTCAACACCGTGCAGATCATGCGCGGCGCGGCGGCGGCCGAGCTGGATGGCGGCCTCGAGGCGTATGTGGAAGCCGTCTTCCACCACATGTGGGAGGAGCCGAAGAAGATGGACGAAGCGGAGATCATCGCCGCCGCGCTCGATGCCTCCGGGTTGGACGGCGCCCGCGTGCTCGCCCGCATCCAGGACCAGGAGGTGAAGGACCGGCTGCTCAGGAACACCGAGCGCTCGGTGGAGCGCGGCACCTTCGGTGCGCCCACCTTCTTCGTCGGCAACGAGATGTTCTTCGGCAAGGACCGCCTGCGCGAGGTCGAGGAGGAGATCGTGGCGGCAACGGCCGCCTCCCGCTCCGGCGCGCAGACGAGGTGAGCGGCCATGCGGCGCGGCATGGTTTTCGCCGACCGGGCCGAGGCCGGGCGGCTGCTGGCCGAGCGGCTGGCCGAGCTGCGGCTGCCGCAGCCGCTGGTGCTGGCTCTGCCGCGCGGCGGCGTCGCCGTCGGTGCCGAGATCGCCGGGGCGCTCGGAGCCCCGCTCGACGTCCTGTTCGTGCGCAAGATCGGCGCGCCCGATCAGCCGGAGCTGGCGGTCGGCGCCGTGGCCGACGGCTCCGATCCCGAGATCGTCGCCAACGCCGAGGTGCTGGAGACCCTCGGCCTCGATCGGGACTACCTGCGCGAGGCGGCCAGCCGCGAGGTCGCCACCCTCGAGCGGCGCCGGCGCGCGTGGGAGCCGCTGCGGCCCGGCATCGGCCCCGAGGGCCGCTCGGCGATCGTGGTCGACGACGGGGTGGCCACCGGCATGACCATGCAGGCCGCCCTGCGCCAGCTCAGGCGCCGCGGCCCCGCCCGCCTCCTGGCCGCGGTGCCCGTCGCCTCGCGCGAAGCGCTGGCCATGCTCGCCCGCGAGGCCGACCAGGTGGTATGCCTGTCGGCGCCGCGGCGCTTCGGCTCGGTCGGCAGCTTCTATCGCAGCTTCCTGCAGGTCGGCGACGAGGAGGTCGCGGCCATGCTACGAGAGGCCCGGCTGCAGCATGCCGCAGACGCACGGGAGCGAGAGAGATGAAGGTTCAGGGGCGGTGCCACTGTGGGGCGATTGCCTACGAGGCGGAGGTCGAGCCCGGCACCATCAGCATCTGCCATTGCGAGGACTGCCAGACGCTGACGGGCTCGGCCTTCCGCGCCAACATCCAGGCGCCGGCAGGCTCGTTCCGCATCGAACGGGGCGAGCCCCGCCGCTATGTCAAGACCGCCGACAGCGGCGCAAAGCGCGTTCACGCGTTCTGCCCGACATGCGGCGCACCGATCTACTCGTGCGCGCTCGAGGCGCCGCAGTCCTACTCCTTGCGGGTCGGAGCGCTGAAGCAGCGCTACGAGCTGGGCGCACCCCGACGGCAGATCTGGGCCAAGCGCCGCTTCCCGTGGCTCGCCGGGCTCTCCGACGTGCCCGAGGTGGACGGCCAGCCATAGGCGCCCGTCCACGGAACGGGCGCCGTCGACTTTCGGGGGTCGTCGTAGGACTCGGGCCGCTCATGCCGTGCCGCTGGACGGCGGCCCAGTGGGACGCCACCCCGAGCGACACCAGCGAGAGCCGCTGTCGCATCGACGAGACTTCAAAGGCAGGGGTTCCATCTCGACTGGAGCTACGCTGTTGGCGCCAAAGGCTCGCGCGCGGCGGTCACCCCGATCCCCGAGCCTGTCGCTCGCTTCGCCGGCCGTAGTGCCGCGCGAGATAGGCGGCGGAGAACTTGCCCGAGCGGCGGTCGCGCTCGATGTCGGCGGGTGAGCGCTCGGCGGCCGGGCCGTAGCCGCCGGCGCCGGGCGTCTCGACGATCACCAGCTGGTCGGGGGCGAGCTGCATCCGCCCGGTCTTCGGCGGCAGCTCCGAGCGGCTGCCGTCCGACGACTGCAGCAGGAAGCGGCCGCGTGCTCCGGGCGCGCCGCCGAAGATCCCCCACGGCGCGTGCCGGAAGCGCTCGCCCACCCCGTTGAGCTCGCAGACGTGGCCGACCGGGCGCACGCTGCGCCTCAGCCCCATGCCGCCGCGGAAGCGGCCGGCGCCGCCGGAGTCCTCCACCAGCGCGTACTCCTCCACGCGCAGCGGATATTCCATCTCGATGGCTTCCACGGGCAGGTTGGAGGTGTTGGTGATGTGCACCTGCACGCCGTCCTTGCCGTCGCGGTCGCTGCGGCCGCCCATGCCGCCGCCCAGCGTCTCGAGGTAGACATAAGGAGCACCCGAGCGAGGGTCGACGCCGGCGAACACCATGCTGGTGTTGGCGCCGTTGGCGGCGCCGATGGCCTGCTCGGGCAACACGTCGGCCAGCGCGCCGATCACCACGTCGATGACGCGCTGGCAGGTGTTGGCCCTGAGCGCCACGGCCGCCGGCGCCACGCAGTTGGCCACCGTGCCCGGCGGCGCGATGATCTCGACCGCGTCGATGGCGGCCTGGTTGTTGGGCAGCTCGGGGTCGAGCAGGGCCTTGAGCGCATAGCACACGCTCGACTGCACGGCGTTGAGCGTCAGGTTGACGTTGCCCGGAACCTGGGGCGAGGAGCCGGTGAAGTCGAACACGATGCGCTCGCCGGCCTTCTCGACGGAGAGCGCGAATTTCACGTCGCGGGCGGAGAGGCCGTCGTCGTCGAGCACGTCCTCGAAGCGGTAGCGCCCGTCGGGGATGGCGGCGATGCCGGCGCGCATGCGCTTCTCGGTGCGCTCCAGGATCTGGCCGAAGGCAGCTTCGACGACGCCATCTCCGTAGCGGGCGAACAGCTGCTGCATGCGCTCCACGCCCAGCCGGCAGGCGGCGATCTGGGCGTTGAGATCGCCGCGCCGCTCGGCGGGGAGGCGCATGTTGAGGAGCAAGAGGTCGAACAGCTCCTCGTCGAGCCGGCCCTTGCGGTAGAGCCGCATGACCGGGATGCGCAGACCCTCCTGGTAGATCTCCGACATGCCGCCCGACATCGAGCCGCGGGCGGCGCCGCCCACGTCGGCGTGATGGGCGAGGTTGGAGACGAAGGCGACGAGGCGGCCGGACACGAACACCGGCATGGCCATGTTGATGTCGGGCAGGTGCGTTCCGCCCGCCACGTGCGGATCGTTGGCGATGAAGAGGTCGCCCTCGGCGATGTCGCCCCGGTAGCGCTCGACCAGGATCTTCATGAGATCGAGCAGGGAGGCGAGATGGATCGGCAGCGACATCTCGGCCTGGGCGATGAGGCGCCCGTGCGCGTCGGCAATCGCCGTGGAGTGGTCGTGCCGCTCCTTGATGTTGGTGGAGAAGGCGCTCTTCTGGATTGTGATCCAGGACTCGTCGTTGATCGACTTGAGGCCGTTCCAGATGATCTCGAGCGTGACGGGATCGAGCGTTCGGTCGTTGCGCTTCATGCAGAGACCTCGATCAGCAGGCTGCCGCTGTCCTCCACGGTCAGTCGGCTGCCCGGCGGCAGCAGCGTGGTGGCGTCGAACTGGATGATGACCGCCGGCCCCTCGAGCTTCGTGCCGGCGGCGAGGGCCTCTCGGTCGATGAAGCGCGTGTCCTCGGGCCGGTCGGCCGCGAACCACACCGCCCGCGTGACGGGCGCCGGCGCGGCCGTGCCGGCCCGCCTGGGCCCGCGGGCATCACCGGCCCTCCGGGCGCGCACCCGGCGGGCGGTGAGCCGTACGTTGACGATCTCGACGGGGGCGGCGGGATCGTGGTGGCCGTATTTCAGCTGGTGCGCATCGAGGAAGGAGCGCCTCAGCCAGTCCGCGGCCGGCAGGGACGCGCCGGACGGCACCGGGATCGCCAGCTCGAAGTTCTGTCCCACGTAGCGCATGTCGACGGCGACGTCCTGCCGCGTGCCGACCCCCCGCCCGCCTTCCCGTGCGTGCCATTCCTCGGCGGCCGCGAGCAATCGGGCAAATGCGGTCTGTGCCGTTGCCAGGTCGGCGTCGAGGGCGACGCGGCAGGTGGCGACGAAGCTCTCCTCCAGCTCGGCTGCGGCGACGCCCTCGGCGCACAGGATGCCGGGCGAGGGCGGCACCAGGATGCTGCGGATGCCGAGCTCGCGCGCGATCTCCACCGCGTGCAGCGCGCCGGCGCCGCCGAACGGCATCAGCGTGAACGAGCGCGGATCGTGGCCGCGCTCGATCGAGACCGCGCGGATCGCCCGCATCATGTTGGCGTTGACGATGCGCACGATGCCGAGCGCCGTCTCGCGCAAGGTGAGGCCGAGCCGCTCGGCCAGCGGCGCTATCGCCGCCTCGGCCAGCGACCGGTCGAGACGCATGCCCCCGCCTATCAGCTCCTCCGGCAGCCGTCCGAGCACCAGGTTGGCATCGGAGACGGTGGGTTCCCTGCCGCCCTTGCCGTAGCAGGCGGGCCCCGGCACCGCACCGGTGCTCATGGGCCCCACGCGCATCAGTCCGTCGCGGCCGATGTGGGCGACGGAGCCGCCGCCGGCGCCGACGGTATGGATGTCGATGGCGGAGAGCCGCACCGGGAAGCCGGCGACGCTGCGTCCGAACGCCATCTCGGCCTTGCCGCCGCGCACCAGGCACACGTCGGTCGAGGTGCCGCCCATGTCGAAGGTGATGAGATCGCCGCGGCCTGAGCGGGCGCCGGCGGCGATTGCACCCACCACGCCGGCGGCCGGACCCGACAGCGCCGTGCGGATCGGCATCTCGGCGGCGCGCGCGACCGACATGAGGCCGCCTGAGGACTGGCAGATGCCGATGCGCGCGTCGGGCGCGTGCGCGGCCACCGCTTTCGCCAGCCGCGCCATGTAGCGGCCGGCGACCGGCTGCAGGTAGGCGTTGAGCACGGTGGTGGAGAGCCGCTCGTACTCGCGGAACTCGGGCTGGATCTGGCAGGAGAGGGAAATGTCTATTCCCGGCAGCGCCGCCTTCAGGGCCCGGCCCAGCACCAGCTCGTGCTCGGGATTGAGGAACGAGAAGAGGAAGCAGACGGCCACGCTCTCCGCCCCGCTCGCCTTCACCTGGGCGACGGCACGCTCCACCTCGGCGGCGGCGAGCGGCCTGATGATCTCGCCGGCGGGCCCGATGCGCTCGGCCACCTCGAAGCGGCGCTCGCGCGGAACCAGCGGCTCGGGGTGGTCGGCCTTGAGGTCGTAGATCTTGGGGCGGGTCTGGCGGCCGATCTCAAGCAGGTCCTTGAAGCCGGCGGTGGTGACGAGCGCAACCTTTCCCCCGCGCCGCTGGATGAGCGCGTTGGTGGCTACCGTCGTGCCATGGGCGAGGAAGGCTAGTCCACCCGCGGGCACCAGTGTCGCGAGCCCCTCGAGGATGGCGCGCGAGGGATCATCGGGCGTGGAGGCGACCTTGTGTGTGCGCGTCTCGCCGGTTGCCTCGTCCACCAGGAAGAAGTCGGTGAACGTGCCGCCGACGTCGACGCCGAGGGTTGTGCTCATCCCTTGCCCATGACCCGATTGGGCAGCCACAGAGCCACGTCCGGCGCCGCCATCAGCACGCCGATCAGGACCACCATGCCGATCACGAACGGCAGCGCCCCGCGGATCACGTCGGCGATGGGTCCACGCTCGCGCAGGCTCTGCACGACGTAGAGATTGAGGCCGACCGGAGGGGTGACGAGCGCCGCTTCGATCAGAATTGTCAGCACCACCCCCCACCAGATCGGGTCCCAGCCGAGCTTGGTGACGATCGGGTAGATGAAGGGCGTGGTCAGAATCATCATGGAGATGGTCTCCATGAAGCAGCCGAGGATCAGGTAGAAGATGACAATCAGCACCATGGTGCCGTACTTGCCGAGCCCCAAGCCGTCGATCGCCTTGCCGATCCCGTCGGTGACGCCGATGGAGGCCAGCACGAAATTCAGGAACTGCGCGGCAATGATGATCAGCATGATCATTGCCGTCGTGCGCATCGTGCCCTCGAACACGGCGCGCAGCATTCTCCAAGACAGCGCGCGCTCCCATGCCGCAAGCACGAGCGCGGCGAACACGCCCATGGACGCGGCCTCCGTCGGCGTCGCCCAACCGAGATAGATCGAGCCGACGACGACGAAGAAGATGAACAGCGGCGCCAGCAGATCTTTGAGGGCGGCCATGCGCTCGCCCCAGTTCGTCTCGACCTTTTCCCCGCCCTTCTCGGGGCTGGCGAGGCAGTAGATCAGAACGATCAGCATGAACAGGGCGGCCAGGGTCACGCCCGGAATCATGCCGGCAAGATAGAGGCGCGGCACCGAGGTGTTGGTGATGAGGCCGTAGAGGATGAAGTTGATCGACGGCGGGATCAGGATGCCGAGCGTGCCGCCGGCAGCGAGCGTGCCCAGGAAGAGCGGCTCGTCGTAGCGGCGGATCTTGATCTGGGGCAGAGCGACGACGCCGACGGTTGCCGCGGTGGCAACGCTGGAACCGGAGGTCGCGGCAAAGATGGCGCAGGTGCCGATGTTGGCGTGCATCAGCCCGCCGGGCAGCCACGACAGCCACTTGGCAATGGCATTGTAGACGCGAACCGCGATGCCGGAGCGCAGCAGGATCTCGCCCAGCATGACGAACATCGGGATAGCGATGAGGATGTATTCCGAGCTCGAGTTCCAGATGATGTCGCCCATGGCCCGGTAGAGCGGCATGGAGGCGAAGAGCTGATTGAGGGCGAGGCCGAGCACGCCCATGACGGCGGCGACGGGAATGCTGATGGCCAGCAGCACGATCAGCAGGAAAAGCGCGGTGCCGAGCATGGGTTCAGGTTCTCTCCGGGGCCTGCTCGGACTTGATGCCGAGACCTTCCAGCTCGCCCTTGACCTCCTCGTCCTGCGACGGGACGCCGATGGTGGCGGCGACCTTGGCGTAGTCGCCGCGCAGAAGCGCGCCCAGCGCCCGCAGCAGTGCGACCGCCAGGGCGAGCAGGAAGAAGGCGAAGCCGAGGAACCAAGGCATCTGCGGGTAAGCCAGGGGTATCCGCAACGGCGTGTTGGAGCGGTTCCAGCCGGCGAGGTTGTCGGACAAGAGCTCCCACGCCCGGTCGGCAAGAGCGATGACCAATACTGCGAGGCCCACGAGCGCCACGAGGTCGAGCACGGCGCGCACGAACGGCGAGAACGTGCCGTAGAGCGCGTCGATGCGCACGTGGCCGCGCGTCACCAGCACGAAGGCCATCGACCAGCTAGTCCCCACCGCGAAGAGATAGGCGCCGACCTCGTCGGAGCCGGAGAATGGCAGCGCCAGCAGCTTGCGGCTGATCACCTCGGCCGAGACGATGAGGGCGGCGACCATGATCATGGCGCCGCCGATCCAGGCCAGAAAGCGCGCGATCGCGGAGATCGCCGACCAGAGTGTATCCATCTACAATGATGTGCCCCGGCGGTTGGCCGCCGGGGCCCATTCCCCCGAAACGAGCCCGCGCTCAGTTGGCCTTGGCGACGAGGCCGTACTTCTTGCCGATCAACTCGGTCCACTTGGCGGCGCACGCCTCGCCGCAGCGCTTGGCCCACTCCTTGAGCACGAGGTCGTTGAGCACCTTGTCGCGCGCCTTGAGGTCCGACTCGGAGGGCTTGACGAGCTTGAGCTTGCCGGGCGCTCCGGCCGGGCACTTGCCGGTGCCGGTGGTGCAATAGACGCCGTCCTCGGTCTCGGCCTCGACCGTCTTCCAGGACTTGTCCTCGAGCGCTTTGAACTCCTTCTTGAGGAAGGCCTGCGTCTCGGGCGACAGCTTGTTCCAGGTGTTGACGTTGACGAGCCACAGGGCAGCAGTGAAGCCGACGGGCAGGCGGAACAGCGTGTCGGTCACCTCCGGCCACTTGGCCTTGTAGGCCGGCATGGTGCCGGTGATGCCGCAGTCGACCACGCCCTTCTCGAGGGCCGGCACCACCTCGCCGAAGGCGATGGTGACCGCCGATGCGCCGAAGCCCTTGACGAGGTCGGCCTGGCTCACGCCCTGCACGCGGATTTTCTTGCCCTTGAGGTCATCGACGCTCTTGATCTCGCCCTTGCAGTAGAAGTTCTGCTCGGGCCAGGTGAAGGAGCCCAGGATCATGGCGTTGTGCTTTTCCTTCATCACCTTCTGCATCTCGCCTTCCCAGAGGTCGACGATCTCGCGGCTCATCTTGAAGGTGCGGGCGACGCCGGCGATGTCGGTGGCCTCGATGACGGCGCCGCCGTCGTCGACGTAGATGGGCAGAACGGCGACGAAGTCGTAGACTCCGGTCTTGAGCAGGCGGAGCACCTCCGTGCCCTTGAGGTTGAGCTCGGTGACCGACTTGAGGTTAGCGGTGATCTTGCCGCCGGAGGCCTTGGGCAGTTCCTCGTTCCAGAACGGCACCTCGAGCACGTGCCAGTTCGTCAGGAAGTTCCACGTTCCGACCACGTTGAATTTCTTTTCCTGGATCTGCGCCTGCGCCGATGCGCCCGCCATGAGCAAGCAGCCGAGCGCGGCAACCGTGACTTTCCGCAACATGCCTAACCTCCCTGACCCTCCGACGGCACAACAATTGCCGATCTCGGGGTATGCCGCAAGCGACTCTGACGGGCGCGTGGCAAATCGAGCGGCCTTTTCGCGCGACGACGGCGTATTGCGAAATTCAGTATTGCGACCAAGCGAGGGGGGCCGTATCGGGCCCGGGGCCGCCATTTGACAGGGATCGCGGCCGGAGATTAACTCTGGGCACGGTCGTGCCGGCGACCGACGGTCCGCGTGAAGGGTCGAACCCGCCTGCAGCACCAGCCCGACATCTCCTTCTTTCTTGCCCGAGAGCCGCGGACACCGGGCGCACGGAAAGAAGGTGTCCCATGCCCAAGGCGCTTCCCGCCCAACCCAACATCGACTGGCTGAAGAAGGCCGCAAAGGAGCGGCTGGCCGAGCTGCGCAGGCGCAATTCCACGGCGAGGCTCGCCGAGGCGCAGCGTGCCATAGCCGAGGATTATGGCTTCAGGAGCTGGCGCGCACTCAAGGCCCGCGTCGACAGCCTCAGCCTCGACGGCCGCGTGCTCGCCGCCACGCTGGCGGGCGACGCGGCAGCGCTTGCGGAGCTGCTCGAGGCGCATCCGCGCAAGATAGATGTGACGGGCGGCGAATGGGATCGGCCGCTCCTGCATCTGGCGGCCGCCAGCGGCCACATGGGCTGCGTGGAGCTGCTGTTGCAGCGCGGCTTCGACGTGCGCCGCCGCGACCGCATGGACAACGCCACGGCCCTGCACTGGGCGG
>DASRDL010000520.1:0-5735 GCA_035652635.1 Hyphomicrobiaceae bacterium
GGCGGCGGCGGCATCCATGGCCGCCTCTTCGCCGAGCAGGCGCTCCACGAAGGCCTTCACCGCGCTCTCGGGCTGGGCACCCATGAAGCCGTCGAGCGGCCGGCCGTCGCGGAAGGCATAGACCGTGGGGATCGACTGCACCCTGAGCTGGCCGGCAATCGACGGGTTCTCGTCGATGTTGATCTTGACGAGGCGCACCTTGCCGCCCTGCGCCCGTACCACCTTCTCGAGGATCGGGGTGAGCTGCTTGCAGGGGCCGCACCACGGCGCCCAGAAGTCGACCAGCACCGGCACCTTGCGCGAGGCCTCGAGCACGTCCCTGGCGAAGCTCGCAGCCGTCGCGTTCTTGATGGTATCGCCGTCTGCCGCCGGCTGGGCGGCGCCGGCGGGTGATTTGCCCAGTCCAAAGGCCATGTCGTCCGTCTCCTGCCCGTCGCGGGCACATGCGAATTGTCGCCGGCGCGCATGGGCGGCCGGCAGCTCGACCCCTAAGAGCGGCTCCCCGCTACGGCCAGGATGCGAGGCTCGTGGCCGCAGGCGCGGATGAATCGCAGGAGGTCGTCGCGGCCAATGTTGGTCGTCGCCGTGTTCTCCAGCGGGTGGTAGTTGAGCCGCTCGTGTCGCATCATATCGGCATCGAGGATCACCGTCACGCGGCGGGACACATCGTTCATCAGGGCGAACGGCGTGACGGAGCCTGCGGGTACTCCGAGCACCTCCATCAGCAGTTCCGGCTTGGCAAAGCTGAGACGATCCGACCCCAGCGTCTTGTGCAGATTCTTCAGGTCGATATGTGCATGGCCGAGCGCCACGACAAGGTAGAGCCGGTCCTTCTTGTCCTTGAGCAGCAGGTTCTTGGTGTGCCCGCCGGGCAGCTGGCGCTCGAGCTTGGAGCTCTCGGCCACCGTGAACACCGCCTCGTGCTCGAGGGTGTCGGTGGCGATGCCGAGCTCCTGGAGGCGGGCAAAGAGGTCCTGTCGGGTGGCGGGCAAGGGCTGGAATCCGGATGGCGCTGGAAATGCCGGCGGGGGTGCCGGCCAGTCCTATCCCGGCGGGCGGCGGGCGCGCAACGGCCTGTGCGGGCGACAGGTCGCGGCTCGCCGCGGCCTGTCGCCGCCGCCTTGCCAAGGCCACCGTCATGCTGCATAAGGCCCGACGGACGCGGGTGTAGCTCAGGGGTAGAGCATCACGTTGCCAACGTGAGGGTCGTGGGTTCAAATCCCATCGCCCGCTCCAATCTCAGCGATGTCCGGCATGGACGCCGCGGCAGCCGCCGGCGGCCTTCCGCGCGTGTCACGCGCGCGGGTGTGCGCTGTCGTAGACGGCAAGCAGGCGGTCGCGGTCCACCTCCGTATAGACCTGGGTGGTCGACAGGCTGGCGTGGCCCAGCAGCTCCTGGATCTGGCGCAGGTCGGCGCCGGCGGAGAGCAGGTGGGTCGCAAACGAGTGGCGCAGGGCATGCGGCGTCGCCGTCTCCGGCAGAGCGAGGCTCGCGCGCAGGCGCTCCATCAGGAGCTGCACGATGCGCGGGCTCAAGCGGCCGCCCTTGGCACCCAGGAACAGCGGGCCGTCGGGCGCCAGCCGATAGGGGCAGAGCGCGATGTAGCGGGCGATCGCATCCTGCGTTACGGGGAGCACCGGCACCAGCCGCTCCTTGCCGCCCTTGCCGATGATGCGCAGCACGTCGCGACCGTCGAGGGGCGCGTCCCGGCGGGCGAGTCCCAGCGCCTCCGAAATGCGCAGGCCGGAGCCGTAGAGCAGGAGCAGCACGGCGGTGTCGCGCGCCGTGAGCCAGTCGAGCTCGGCCGCCGCACCTCCCTCCACCACGGCCGCCGCCTTCTCCACGGTCAGCGGCTTGGGGATGCCGTGCGGAACCTTCGGCATGGCCACCTGCAGCAGGCCCCGGTTGGACGCGATCTCGCGCGCCTCGAGCCAACGGAAGAACGAACGCAACGCCGACATGCCCCGCGCCAGCGAGCGGCTGACCACGCCGGCCCGGCGCCGCGCGGCCATGAAGGCGCGGAAGCGCTTGGCATCGAGGCGGGCAAGGTCGGCGAGGCAGGGAGCATGGCCGAGATCGGCCTTGAGCCAGGACAGGAAATGCTTCAGGTCGCGCTCGTAGGCCGCGAGCGTGTTGACGGCTGCACCTTGCTCGTGTGCGAGGTGAATGAGCCAAGCCTGGGCGGCGCGCAGCGTGTCGTCCGCCAGCGGCAACTCGTCACCCTGCAGGAGGCCCTCGAGCGTCGCCATGGCGGTTCATCCGGCCTGCGAACGCGCACAATCACCAGGCAACATCGTGCCGAAACGGTTAACGTGGCGTAAAGGCGAGCGGCCGATAACCCGAGCGCCGCTCGACTCGTAATGGAGGACTGCCATGGGCATGGCCGGCTGGATCATCATCGCGCTCATCGTCGTCGCCGGCCTCTGGCTGGTCATGACCTACAACGGGCTCGTCGGCCTGCGCCAGCGCTGCCGACAGGCCTTCTCCGACATCGACGTGCAGCTCAGGCAGCGCCACGACCTCGTCCCCAACCTGGTCGAGACCGTCAAGGGCTACGCCACACACGAGAAGGAGACGCTGGAGAACGTCGTCAAGGCGCGCAACGCGGCGGTGGCCGCGCAGGGGCCCGCCGCCCAGGCCGCCGCGGAGGGTGCCCTGCAAGGCGCACTGCGCCAGCTGTTCGCCCTGGCCGAGGCCTATCCCGATCTCAAGGCCAATCAGAACTTCCAGCAGCTGCAGACCGAGCTGTCGGATCTGGAGAACAAGATCGCCGCGGCGCGGCGCTTCTTCAACAACACCGCGGCCGAGTACAACGCCACGCGCGAGAGCTTCCCGGCCGTGCTGTTCGCCCAGTCGATGGGCTTCGCCGCGCAGGAGTTCTTCAACCTCGACGAGGCCGAGCGCAAGGCCGTGGCATCGGCCCCGCAGGTCAAGTTCTAGGGGTCACCTCTCCCGACTTTTCGGTGGGGAGAGGGCCAGGATGAGGGGCCGCCAAGAATGCGACGTGGGAGCTTGCGTCTGCCCCTCACCCCGACCCTCTCCCCGCGTGCGGGGAGAGGGAGAAGATAGCGATGTTCCAGGCTTACGGACTCTACGGACACATCCGGGCCAACCGTATCCGCTCGGCCCTGCTGCTCCTCGGCTTCGTGGCGCTGCTGCATGCGCTGCTGTTCTCGCTGCTGCTCATCTGGAGTGCGCTGCTCGGGGGCACGTTCGCAGAGATCGCCGCCGACGCGGCCCGGCAATTCGCGCGCTCCTGGCCGGTCGCCATGGCCGCGGCCCTGGCTTGGTTCGCCATCGCCTATCTCGTGCACCAGAGGCTGATCAGTCTCGCCACCGGCGCCAGGGGCGTCTCCCGCGCCGAGGCGCCTGCCCTCTACAACGCGCTCGAAAATCTGTGCATCTCGCGCGGACTGCCGATGCCGGCGCTGCAGATCATCGATACGCCCGCGCTCAACGCCTATGCCAGCGGCCTGCGCGAGGGCCGGTACGCGGTGGCCGTGACGCGCGGCCTGGTCGATAGCCTGCGCCCCGACGAGCTCGAGGCGGTGCTCGCCCACGAGCTCACCCACATCCGCAACCGCGACACCCAGCTCATGGTGATCGCCGTGATCTTCGCCGGCATCTTCGCCTTCTTCGGCGACCTCGTGATCCGCGGCTGGGATTTCCCCTACGGTTGGGCGCCGCGTTCCAAGCGCGAAGGTTCTTGGGGCAGCTCGTCGGACAGCGAGCGCCGCAGCTCCGGAGGTGGCGGTGCCTTGATCGCCGTCCTCCTCGCCGTGGCGATCATCCTCGTCAGCTGGGGCATTTCCACGCTCATCCGCTTCGCCCTGTCGCGCTCGCGCGAGTTTCTGGCCGACGCCGGCTCGGCCGAGCTCACCAAGAACCCCGATGCGCTCATCCGGGCGTTGCGCAAGATCGAGTCCCATGCCGCCTTCGATGTGCCCTCGCGCATGGAGGCGTTCTTCATCGAGAACCCGGTGGCGAGCAGGGTGAGCGGCCTCTTCTCCACGCACCCGTCGGTCGACGACCGCGTTGCCGCCCTCGAGCGCTACGCTGGCGCCCAGGAGGCGGCTGCAGCGCCGTGACGGCCCGGATGCCCGGCGCGAGAAGCAACAAGGGGCGGCCGCTCCGGCCGCCCCTCGGCATTTCCCCGCCCCGGAAGGTCTGGATCAGTTGATGGCGGCGCTCTTGGCCGGGACGCTGCGGCGCGGACGCGGCCGCTCCGGCGGCGGCTCGTCGATGCCGAACAGGCTGTTGAAGAAGCTCCCGCCGCCGCTGCTGCTGCTGGGTGCGCCACCGCTCGTCGCCACGCCGGAGAAGGAGTTGTAGGTGACTGTCACCTTGGTGCCGACGCTGGCGCGCGGATAGAGATCGAGCACATCCTCGTTGTACATGCGGATGCAGCCCTTGGAGACGGCCGTGCCGATGGTCCAGGGCGCGTCGGTGCCGTGGATGCGATAGGTGCTGGAGCCCAGATAGAGGGCACGCACACCCAGCGGGTTCATGGGATGGCCGCCCGGCACCCAGCGCGGCAGGCGCGGATTCTCGGCGATCATGGTGGGCGTCGGCGTCCAGGACGGATTGACGCGCTTGTCGGTCACCTTCGTCACGCCTTCCCAGCGGCTCTGCTCGCGCGGGACGGCAATCGGGTAGCTGATGGCCTCGCCCGGCGCCGAGATGAAATAGAGCCGCCGATCCGTGAAGCTGACGATAATCTCACCCTTCTTGTATTGCGGGCTGAAACGTACGACCTCGCGGCTGCCGCCGGCCCAGTCCCAGAACAGCTGCGCCGATGCCGGCCCTGCTCCCAGTCCGGCCAGTGCCAGGACCGCCCCGGCCAGGATCGCTCCCCGACGCAACGCGCGCGCGATGATCATCGTCTCACGCTCCTTGTTCTTCTTTCCCTCGATCTCGTCGTCGTCGATCCTGCAACGGCACCTGTGAAAACTGCGTTTAGCACCGTGCCACAATGCGCATCCGACCCCGCCCTTGCCGCCAGGGCCCGGACCGCCCCGGCCGGCAAGAAACACTGGATGGTCATCGCAGGTTCGACAAGTCCGCCCCGGTGGCCCGAGGCGAGCGGAGTTTGTCGATCTCAGGGCAGGGAAGCAACCCAAGGAAACGTGATCAGGGCCTTGAATCTCTGCCTTTGTACGCGGCTGTGCGCTTTCAGCCACATGGTTGCCGGGCCGCCCCTCGAGTTTCCCTGTTCAGTTGTTGTCCCCAGGATGTTGACGGGATTTCCCTCGCTTGGGAAACGCGCAACACTGGCCCGACTCAGTCCAAGGACCACCGAGGCGTCGCCGTGACGAGGCTCGCCCTGCTCGCCCGCGCCGCCATCCTCGCACTCGCAGCTTTCGGCGCGACGGCGCCCCCCGCTGCGGGACAGCAGCGGTCGGCTGCGCCCGAAGCAGCCACGGGTTGGAGCGAGAGCCGGCTCGCCACTGCCAGGTCCTACATGGTGTCCGCCGCCAATCCGCTGGCGGCGCAGGCCGGCGCGGATGTGCTGCGCGAGGGCGGCAGCGCCGCCGATGCGGCGGTTGCCGTGCAGCTGGTGCTCAACCTGGTCGAGCCGCAGTCGTCGGGACTCGGCGGCGGCGCCTTCATCCTCCATTGGGACGCGGCCGGCCGGCAGCTCACAGGCTACGACGGGCGCGAAACGGCTCCGGCGGCCGCCAGGCCCGACCGGTTCCTCGTCGACGGCCGGCCGCGCAGGTTCGACGATGCGGTG
>DASRDL010000521.1:0-2698 GCA_035652635.1 Hyphomicrobiaceae bacterium
CTGCGCGATGTCGCGGCGCTGGCCGAGGCGGTGGCCGACGCGGCGCGGCTGGGCCTCGACGTCGGCTCCGGGATGGTGCTCGAGCGCTACGAGCGCTGGCGGCGGCTCGATGCAGCGGTCTCGGCCGCGACGTTCGATGCGCTCAACCGCCTGTTCTCCAACGACTGGACGCTCCTGCGCTCCGCCCGCGACCTCGGCCTCGGGCTGGTGGAGCGCCTGCCGGCCCTGAAGCAATTCTTCGTCGCCGAAGCCGCCGGCCTCACCGGCGAGGTGCCGAAGCTGCTGCGCGGCGAGCCGGTGTAAGGATGTCATGCCGGAATTTCGCTCGAGCGAAATCTCCGGAAACCCTGGCTCCTGGGCACCCGGCGCATTTCTGCGCGGCCCTGGGCCCCGGCTCTCGCACTGCGCGCGAGGCCGGCGTGACAACGCGCGCTATTCGACCGCGCGCGGCAGCACAATGACCACGCGCCCGGCGGCGAGGTCGACCTCGGGGACGAAGGCGTCGGTGAAGGGGACGAGCTCGGTGGCAGCGGAGCCGGCGAGACGCAGCTCGAGCAGATCGCCGGCGCCGTAGTTCTGTACGGCCACCACCTCGCCGATGCGCGCCCCGGCGGCGTCGACGGCGGCGAGGCCGACGAGATCGGCGTGGTAGAACTCGCCCTCCGCAGCCGGCGGCAGGCGGGAGCGCTCGACATAGAGCTCCGTGCCTTTCAGCGCCTCGGCCGCGCTGCGGTCGCCGATGCCGGCAAGACGGGCAACCACACCCTTGGCGGTCACCCGCATGCGCTCGATCGCGAACGCGCGCCGGCCGCCCTCGTCCGACAGCGGACCATAGGCGGCGATGTCCTCCGGCGCGGCGGTATAGGCGTGGATCACCACCTCGCCACGAATGCCGTGCGCGTCGGCGATGCGGCCGAGCAGGACGCGTCTAGCCTCGGAAGGCATGGCCACCACGGACGGTTCCGCGCGCCGCGCTCCTCCCTCTCCCCGCGTGCGGGGTGAGGGTCGGGGTGAGGGGCAGAATAAAGCTTCCAACGGTGCCTGTTTCTGCCCCTCACCCTAACCCTCTCCCCACTGAAAAGTGGGGAGCGGGGACTCTTATGCCGCCGGCTTGGCCTCGCCGCCCTCGCCCTTGCCGGCGGCCTCGGCGGCGGCCGCCTCGCGCTCCAGGCGCTTCTTGCGGGGCTTGGCCTTGTTGGGGTTGCTCTTGGGCTCGCGCTTGGCGAGGCCCGCGGCATCGAGGAAGCGAGCGACCCGGTCGGTCGGCTGCGCCCCGACCGACAGCCAGTGCTTCACACGCTCGGTATTGAGCTTGACGCGGTCGGCGTTGTCCTTGGGCAGCAGCGGATTGTGGGTGCCGACCTGCTCGATGTAGCGCCCGTCGCGGGGCGAGGCGGAATCGGCGACGACGATGTAGTAGTAGGGGCGCTTCTTGGTGCCCCCGCGCGCGAGGCGGATCTTCACGGACATTCCAGTCTCCTTGCTGTGATCGTGGGATGCAGTCTCGTCAGGCTTGCAGGGCTCCGGGGCCGGGGTGGCGCCAGACGCCGACCTCCGTGCTCCTCAGGTCGATACGCCGCTCGAAGCCGGCGCCCAGCCGCTGCGCCACTTTCTGCGAGCGGACATTCTCCGGGGCGATGCAGCTGATGAGCGTCTTCCAGCCGAGCACGCGGTAGGCGTAGTCGCGTGCGCGCGCGGCCGCCTCGGTGGCATACCCGCGGCCGTGGCAGCGCGCGGCGAGCGCCCACATCAGCTCGGGCTCCGGCCACCCCTCCGGGTACCACAGCCCGCTGTAGCCGACCCAGCGGCCGTCGGACTTGTCCTCCAGTGCCCAGGTGCCGTAGCCGCGCATCACCCAGTGGCCCACCTGCAGAGCGATGCGGCGCCAGGCCTCGGAGCGGTTGCACACGCCGCCGACGAAACGCGCCGTGACATCGCGGGCGCAGAACTCGACGAAGGGTGAGAGGTCGTCCTCGCGCCAGGCGCGCAGGCGCAGGCGCTCGGTCTCGAGCACGGGCACGGCGAAGAGGGGCGCGGGGCTCATTTCTTCTTCCCCGGCAATCCGGGCAGACCGGTGAAGCGCGGGCCCCCCGGCAGACCGGGCAGACCCGACAAGCGCGGCAGCGGCCGCCCGCCGCCGAGCGCGGGCGCACCGGCGGGTGGCCCCTTCGGCAGCTTGTCCTTGAGGTCCTTGGGCAGGCTCTCGAGCGCTCTGGGATCCAGGCGGGCGAGGTCCGCCTGCATCTTCTCGATCTCGGCCGGGCT
Organism: Hyphomicrobiaceae bacterium; assembly: GCA_035652635.1. Lineage (GTDB taxonomy): Bacteria > Pseudomonadota > Alphaproteobacteria > Rhizobiales > Hyphomicrobiaceae > AWTP1-13. The sequence goes on from DASRDL010000521.1 coordinate 2,266, forward strand.
CGGGCCACCGCCGCCCATGCCCATCATGCGCTGCATCAGGCCGCCGCGCTTGCCCATCATCTTCATCATGTCCGCCATCTGGCGGTGCATCTTGAGCAGGCGGTTCACGTCCTCGGGCTTGGTGCCCGAGCCGGCGGCGATGCGGCGCTTTCGCTTGCCGTCGAGGATCTTGGGATTGCGCCGCTCCTTGGGCGTCATCGAGGAGATGATGGCGCGCTGGCGCTTGATGATCTTGTCGTCGATGTCGGCGGCATCGAGCTGCTTCTTGATCTTGCCGATGCCGGGCAGCAGCCCCAGCATGCTCGACATGCCGCCGAGCTTCTCCATCTGCTTGAGCTGATCGGCGAGGTCCTGCAGGTCGAACTCGCCCTTGCGCATCTTCTGGGCGATCGCCTCGGCCTTCTCCATGTCGATGGTCTGGGCCGCCTTCTCG
>DASRDL010000522.1:0-3132 GCA_035652635.1 Hyphomicrobiaceae bacterium
AGTAGAGCGACAGGGGCAGCACGTTGGGCGGCAGGCCCTTGCCGAGCCGCGCCATGGCGGAGAGGAGCGGGCTGCCGTGCCGCTCGTCGTGGAACAGCACCACGGGGCGCCCGCCGCCGGCCGCCCGGTAGGTTGTGAGCAGGATGCCGAGGCGGGCGACGAGGTCGGACCGCTGCGGATAGGCGTAGCTGACCGCTCCCGTCGGGCACACCGCGCTGCAGCTGCCGCAGCCGCCGCACAGCGCGGGGTCGATCGCCACGTGGTCGCCGTCGGGCGTGATGGCTCCCGTCGGGCAGACGTCGAGGCAATTCCGGCAGCCGACCTTCTGGCTGCGCGCATGCGCGCAGATGCCGGCGTCGTAGCCGACGTAGAGCGGCTTCTCGAACTCGCCGACCAGATCCGTAACCTTGAACATGGCCCGCGCCACCGCGGCCGGCTGGCGCGGGTCGACTCTGACATAGCCGTCGCGGCGCCGCGCATCCGCGAACAGGGGGCGCCCGCCCGACATGTCGAGGATGATGTCGCACCTGGAGCGTGCACCGTCGCGCGGCATCGCAAACTCGAGCTTGCCCCTCGAGGAGGGCAGCATCGGTGCGTAGCCGTCCACCTCGATCTCGAACGCACCGAGCCGGCCCGTGGCGGTACGGATGCGGCCGCGGTAGATCGGCACCGACACTATGCCGGGCGGCAGCGCCTCCGCCGGGTCGCTGATGAGCGCCGTCACGCTCAGTCGCTCCGACAGCTCGGCGGCGACATCGAGAACCGCCTGGCCGGCGCCGTAGACCAGGCACACGCCCTCCGACTGGAAGGTCGTGACGCCGGCGGGCTTGGAGGCATGCGCCGCCTCGGCGAGGAGGGCCGCCATCTTCGGCAGCGCCGCCGAACTCTTTGAGCACCAGCCGGCCCGCTCGCGGATGTTGGTGAACTTCAGGCTCGCATCGGCTGCCGACTTCTCGGCCGCGACCTCACGGAACAGGGGCGCCTCCTGCGTGCAGGCCACCTGCACGGCGTCGCCCGACGCCAAAGCCTCCTCGAAGGCGGCAATCTGGCTCCGGCACAGCTCGCTGTGGACGACGAGCGGCGCCGGCAGCCCGAGGGCATCGGCCAGGCGGCGGCCGTCGATCTCCATTGTCCGCTGGCAGTTGCAGACGAGCACCCGCCGGCTGGGGGCTGGGGCGGTCATGGCGTCTCCCTGTTGGCTCCGCCGACGGGGCCGGGCGGACTTGCCTCATTTGACGGCAGCGAGCTGCCTGTTCGAACCTATATACTAGATTCCAAGGACAGCTTCGCAGAAGGCAGAGGCCATGCAGCGCACCCTGTCGGTCCCGCTGGGCGTCGTCATCGCCCATGAAAGGATCGGCCATCCCTGGCAGGAGTACGCCTGGCGGCCCGCCAGCGTGTTCCTGGGTGCCCCCGACGTCGACGACTGGCGCGAGCTGCGCCGCGACGGGACCTCCACCTATTATCACGCCGCGACGCTGCCGCTGGAGCTGCATGCCAAGGAGACCGTGGGGTATGCAGCCAACCTCGAGACCGGCGCACCGCTCGTCTATGTCGTGCTGCGCGAGCGCACGGAGGGGGCAAGGCCGGTGGAGGTGGCCCTGGTGACCGCGTCGCCCTACGACGCCGAGGTCTACGGCTACGACAGCAGCGAGACGGTGGGGGCGGTGGCGATGCCGGAGCCGCTGATCGAGCTGCTCGAGGCGTTCGTGGCCGAGCACCATGTGGCCGAGCCCTTCCGCAAGCGCCGGCGCCAGGAGCACCATCGCGCCGAGGAGCACCAGTTCGGCCAGGAGCCGATCGAGGTCTTGCGCAAGCGCCGGTCGGGGAGCGAGCCCGGGGAGCCGCGGCAATGAATGAGGAGGAGCCGTTCCTCAAGCGCTGGTCGCGGCGCAAGGCCGAGGCGCGCGACGGTCGCGAGCCGGCAGGGGCCGATGCGGGTCCGGCTGCGGTCGCAGCCGAGTCCGAGCGCACGGAAGCGCACACGGGCGGCCATGCGGAAACCGGGGGCACGGGCGAGCGCCAGCTCACCGAGGCCGACTTCGCCGATGTCGACTTCGATGCGCTCGACGCCAAGTCGGACTACTCGCGCTTCCTCGCCAAGGGCGTGCCGGACTCCGTCAAGTACAAGGCGCTGCGCAGGCTGTGGGCCTCCGACCCCGTTTTCACCACGCCCGACCCCTTCCAGGACTATCTGCACGACTACACCGATGCCGCCGTCGCCGTGCCGCCGGGCACCCTCGAGACCGCATACCGCATCGGCAAGGGCTTCCTCACCGACGAGGAGGCGGCGGAGTGGGAGAAGCTCGGTCAGCCGGAGCAGGCCCAGGCCCAGGACACCCGCCGGCCGCCCGAGACCGCGGTCGGCGCCGCCGCGGCCGCCGGCGCACCCTCCGATCCGGCTGCGGTCATTGCCGCGGAGTCCGCCGACCAGCCCGAGGTGCACGCCCTCCTGCGCCTGTCGGATGCCTACTTCGCCGGGCTCTACCCGGCCGAGAGCAACCACCTCGTCGATGTCGCCACGCTCATTGCGCCCAACGTGCGCTTCCTGGTGGCGCGCCGCGAGGGCAGGGTGGTCGGCTGCGGCGCCCTGGTGCTGGGCGCCGACGGCGAGGCCGAGCTCAAGCGCATGTTCGTCGTGCCCGAAGCGCGCGGCCTCAAGCTCGGCAGCCGCATCCTCGAGGCGCTGGAAGCTGTCGCCAAGGCCGAGGGCGTGCGCGTCCTGCGCCTGGAGACCGGCATCCGCCAGCCCGAGGCACTCGCCCTCTACCGCCGCCACGCCTACAGGGAGCGCGGCCCCTTCGGCAGCTATCGGCCCGACCCGCTCAGCACCTTCTTCGAGAAGTGGATCGGGTGAGCCGGGGCGGAGGCCGGAAAGCGGTCAGACCCCTCGGCTCGCCGTTACGGCAAGATCGCCAAGTTTGCCGCGAGGGGTCTGACCCCTCCAGCCGTCAATATCTATACTGCTCGCTCTTGAACGGGCCTTCCACCGGCACGCCGATGTAGGCGGCCTGGTCGGGGCGCAGCTGCGTGAGCTTGGCGCCGATCTTGGCCAGGTGCAGGCGCGCGACCTTCTCGTCGAGGTGCTTGGGCAGCGTGTAGACCTTCTTCTCGTACTTGCCGGCGTTGGTG
>DASRDL010000523.1:0-6113 GCA_035652635.1 Hyphomicrobiaceae bacterium
GCCGTCACCGCCACCGACGGAATCGTCAGGAGGTAGAACCCCGCGCCGGCTGCGAGCGCCAGCACCGCCAGCGTGGTGATCACGGCGCCCCGCCGCATCTCGCCTCCCTTCCAGGTGTGCGCCGGCACTGCCGCGCATCGAAGACCGGCCCCACGGTGACGCGAACGATCGCGGCCGGCAAGGGCCCGCAGACGCGCGCAGCGAAAAGGCCACGCGCGCCTTCGGCTCCACAGGCCGCCGCCCCTGCTCGGGGCGCGTGGCGGAGAGGCCGCCCGCTTGCTACTTCTTCGCCGGCGGCTTGCGGTATTCCTTGTGGCAGCCACCGCAGTTGGAGAGGACCTTGGGCCACTCGGTCTTGAAGGACGCCTCGTCCTTGATGGCTCCGGCCGCGGCCTTGGCGGCGGCGGCCATCTTGTCGAAGCGGTCCATCACGTCCGCCTTCTTCTCGAAAGCCACCGGCAGCGCGGCCGTGTCGCCGGTCTTGGAGTCGTCCGGGAACAGGGCCTTGGCCTTGGCCGACGTCTCCTCGATGGTCTTGAGCGAAGCCTGCACCTTGGCCAGATCGAACGGCATCTCCCCCTTGGCCATGGCGCCCGGCTCCTTGGCGGCGCCGCCCATCGCCTTCATGGCCTGCTTGCGCTGGTCGATGACCGCCGCGTTCTGAGCGAGAACGACGGTCGCCCCCACGGCGAGCGCCGCCATGGCCGCCACGACACGAAGCATGGTTTCCTCCTGCTGAGCAATTCACGGAAGTGGCGCGCGCCGTGCCGCTGCCCGACGAGGAGCCGATGGCTGGTGCCCGCCCGATTGTGCGCGGGCCGTTCTCGACCTGCGCCGGATCCGACAATACCGGCGAGCGGGGGTCTGTAAATGTTGCTATGCGCACTTTATTTTGATGTGCCACGACGGGCCGCGCCGATGATCGCCGGGAATAAAGCGGCCATCGCCGTCGTCTGTCGTGCAGTTGGCTTGTGCGCATGGGACAAGGAGGGCGCGTGAGCTCCCGCCGGGATGCGGTGGCCGCCGAGATACCGCGACTGCGCCGCTACGCCAGGGCGCTCGTGGGCGACAACGGCGAGGCCGACGACCTGATCCAGGACACCCTGGAGCGGGCGATCGCACGCCTCGACCAGTGGCGCGACGGCGACAGTCCGCGCAAGTGGCTGTTCTCCATCCTGCACAACCTGCACGTCGACTCCCTGCGCCGCAAATCGCGGCGGCCGCCGCACGTGGGCCTCGACAGCCTGGGCATCGAGCAGTCGGCACCGCCGGCGGACGGAGCCAGCGGCCGCGACATCGACCGCGCGCTGCAGCTCTTGAGCGGGGAGCAGCGCCAGGTGCTGCTGCTGGTCGGCCTGGAGGGGCTCAGCTACGCCGAGACGGCGGAGGTGCTGGACATTCCGGTCGGCACGGTCATGTCGCGCCTGGCACGCGGACGGGGCCGGCTGCGCGCGCTCATGGGCTACGAGGACGGCGACAGAGGCGGCGACAAGGATGGGGACAACGGTGGCCGGGCGACGCTCAGGAGGGTCAAATGACCACCGAGCGCCGTTTCAGTGACACCGAGATCAACGCGCTCGTCGACGGCGAGCTCACCGCCCAGGAGCGCGTGGAGATGGATGCACTGGTGGCATCCTCGCCGGCAGATGCCGGGCTGGCGCGTGAGCTGCGCGAGCTCAACGACGCAATGCGCCAGCGCTACGCCGGCCGCCTGGAGGAACCCGTTCCGCCGGCCATGCTGGCAGCGCTGGGCCGCGTGCCGCGCTGGCCGGCGGGGCTGGCGACGCGGCAGGCGACGCTCGCCGCTGTCGTGGTCATTGCGCTGCTGGCGGCAGCGGCGGGCTATGTCGCACGCGGCCTGCTCGCCGAGCACCCACCCGGCCCCGAGCCGCCGTTCGTCTTCAATGCCATCAGCGCGCACCGCATCTATGTGCCCGAGGTGCGCCATCCCGTCGAAGTGAAGGCGGCCGAGGAGCATCTGACCCGCTGGCTCACCAAGCGCGTCGGCGCGCCGGTGCATGCCCCCTCGCTCACCGACGTCGGCTGGAGGCTGATGGGCGGGCGGCTGCTGCCCGACGGCGGCCAGCCGGCGGCGCAGTTCATGTACGAGGACGCCGGGGGCCGCCGCCTCACGCTCTATCTGCGCAAGGAGACGGACGTCGGCAACACGGCCTTCCGCTTTGCCGAGCAGGACGGCTTCGGTGCCTTCTATTGGGTCGATCGCCCGCTCGCCTATGCGCTGGCCGGACGCCTCGACCGCGAGGAGATGCTGGCCCTCGCCAACGCCGTCTACGCCAGGCTGGAGAAGCGCTAAGCGCCGGAGTGGCGCCGCCGGGCACGCGGCTTCGAGGGGCGTCTCGCCGCCGCGCAGGCGCTACTTCGATCGCGCGCAATCGCGGAAGATCTGCAGCTGCGCCTCGCTGAAGTACTCGGCCTTGCGGTTGCGGTTGCGGTGCGACAGGTGCAGGCACAGGTCGGTGGTGATGGTCCGCGTATAGTCGCGGGTGACCTCGTTGACCTCTGCAGGCGCCAGGTAGCGGCGGTTCTCGCTGGCGAACTCGAGCGCCGCTTTCGGGCTCTTGAACAGGAATTCGGTGAGCAGCGCCTTGCGCTCGGCCGGCGTCATGGCCCCGATCGGCAGGGAGTTGCGTGCGAACTCCAGCCACTCGCCGGAGCTCTCGCTTCGCTTGACCGCCATCGCGATCAGCGCGCGCGTCTCCGCCGGCGTGAGCATGGCCTGCAGCTTCTCCTTCGACAGTCCGCCCGCCAGAAAATCATCGTGGCCCGCATCCGCCAGGACCTTGTGCATCAGGTCGGCACGCAGCTCGGCCGAGAAATTGACGTGCCGCAGTGCGGCCAGGGCATGGGACGGCTTCGCCTTGACGATCTCGGCCACGGCATCGCGCTGGGTGCCGGCAGGCAAGCGCTCTCCGAACACCTCCAGCGCGCGCACCGCGACGCCCGGGTCGGCGGCGAATGCGGGTCGCATGCGCGCTGCCAGCTTGTCGATCTCGGCATCGGTGATGCGCAGCGGCGCGGCGTTCGCAATCAGCGTCGCGATGCCGGCCTCGCCCAGGGCCTTGGCGCGCAGCGCCAAGCGCTGATCCGCCGTCAGGCGGTTCGCCCTGGAGAGGATGGCGACCGCCTCGTCGCCGCAGTCGGGCGAGGCCAGGATGCGCTCGATCAGCCGGTTGAACTGATCGTCGTCGAGCCAATGCGACTGCTGGGCCACCTGTGAGAGCGGCTTGATGTCCTGCGCCAGCTCGAGAACCAGGGCGAACACCTCGGCCGTGTGCACGATGGCAGAGTCGGGCTGCGTCAGCAGCTGGAGCAGGGTCGGGAGGTGCTTTTCCTCGATGGCCTCCTTCTCCGTGTAGTACGGGCTCCACGTGGCGCCATAGGCGGTCGCCTCGGTCTGGGGGGACAGCTTCATCTTGATGGGGCAGGCCGTCTCGCCGCCGACGGCGGCGCGGCAGATCCTTTCCAGCACGCGATCCTGTACCGCGCGCTTCTCGATCAACGCGATCTTGGAGGTGCGCGGCAGCCGGGCCTGCTCCTCGAGTATGGCGTTGGCGGCGCTCGCAAGGGGCTTGGCAAGGTCCTCGTTGTCGCGACGTGCCGCGATGTAGGGCGCAGCGTAGCGATACTCGAGCTCCAGCGCGCTCGCGGTCAGCTTGCCCACCACATTGTGGACGATGCGCGTGCCGGAGTGGTCGGTGAGGAACCAGACCCTGAGCGTGGGATCGCGTGACGTCTCGCTCGCCATGTGCACGCGCCCGTCGCCGCCGACGACGGCAGCCGCGTACGGCACTTCCCGGGCCGTCGCCCACAGGGGAAAGTAGAACCACGTCCACACGAGGGTCAGCCACGCGGCCAGGCTGCTCGTTCCGTCGCTGAAAGGCGAGAATGCCAGCCTGATCAGCATGGCCACGCAGATGCTCGAAAGGAGGATCGGCCAGAATGCTCCCGCCGTCGTGAGCCAGACGGTATCGGTCCAGCGCAGATACTGGGCGGCACCGAGACCCAGCACGCAGGGGAGCAGACCGAACACCACGGCCCTGAGCTTGGCGCTCTGCAACTTCGACCGGTAGTCCATTGTCGACCTCCTCGGCGATCCGGCGGCGCGACGGTCGATCTGATCCCGGCTCCATCGAAAAAGAGGTTCACCCGGGGCAGCCCCCGGGCAACCGGAGCTTCAGAATTCGGACAGCAGGCGGCCGAAGCCTTCCATGCGGTCGTTGATGCCGTTGGCGCGCAGGGCGTGCCAGTAGGTGGCGGTGTTGATGGCGACGACCGGCTTGCCGAGCCACAGCTCGGCTGCAGCCGCGAGCCTGACCATCGACAGGTTGGTGCCGACCTGCACGAGGGCGTCGACGTCGTCGCCGTCGAGCTTCATGAGCGCCTCCCGGCATTGGGCCGGCGTCACCTCCGCGATCGCCGTCCAGGATCGGCACTTGAGCGCGATGTCGCGCACCACCGTGAAGCCCATGTCGGTGAAGTAGGCCACTACCGCCTCGTTCATGACGGGCCAGTAGGGGGACAGGATGGCGATGCGTCTTACGCCGCCGTACTTCCTGAGCGCCGCGCTGGCCGAGTGGCTGCCGACGGAGATGCCGACGCCGGTCGCCTCCTCGATCCGCTTGACGAAGGCGTCGGCGCCCTTGGCGCCGCCGAAGAAGGTGATGGCCGACATGCCCATCACCAGATAGTCGGGCCGGCAGGTCATGACGCTCTTCACGGCATCCATGACGTTGCCGCTGATGACGGAGATGCCGGCCTGGAACGTCGCGTTGTCGATCTGCGCGTCGGGCGTGAAGATGCGGCTGTAGTGGTTGGTCACGCCGACCGGGCGCATGGCGTCGTAGTCGGGCTGCACCACGGTGTTGGTCGAAGGGCCGATGGCACCGAGCTTGCACCGCCAGCCGAGCACGTCGCCCATCTGCTCCTCCGGTCCCTGCCTGCCGATCGGCAGCCGGCTCACCGCGACGGCAGGTGCCGCGGGTCCACCACGGCACAGCTGCGGTGGCCCGACTCGATGCAAGCAAGGTTGCGCGAGTAGATGCGCAGCCGCTCGATCAGCCAGGCGCCAGCCACGACCAGCAGCACCACGAGCGCCAGCGTCGCGAGGTTCTGGCGCATGCGCCGGCGATCCTCGAAGGCTTCCTCGCTCGAGGCGGGGCCGGCGTGCATCAGCTCCCCGCCCAGCGCCGATGGTGGCTCCACGGGGTGGGGGAAGTGCGGTCGCGGCCGCCGCGGGAAAGGGATGACGTTCATGAGGCTCGAGCCCGCCGGAGCAACAGGTGCGATCTTGCCAGACGACGATTTCCTGCTCAAGGTCGCTTCCCATGTCGACCTTGCTTTCCATGTCGGCGTTCAGGCATTGGCAGGCTGCCTGGGAGTGTGCTCGGTGCCGGCGCTACCGGCAATTGGCGCTGGCCTGTGCCGCCGCCGCCGTCTGCTCGCTGTTCATCCGGTGAGGCAATGACCGCGGTAACGCTTACGTATGGCTTCGAGGAGCGCGACCGGGAGCGGATCGTGGCGCTGCTGCGCGAGTACGAGGCCGGCATCGGCATCTCGCTCTGCTTCCAGAACTTCGAGGCCGAGCTTGCCGGCCTGCCCGGCGACTATGCAGGGCCGCGTGGGACCATGATCCTGGCGCGGTTGCCGGCGAGCGGGGAGCCCGTGGGTTGCGTCGCCCTGCGCCCGGTGCCCGGCCGGCCGCAGCTGTGCGAAATGAAGCGCCTCTACGTCCGCCCGGCCGGCCGCGGCGAGGGGCTGGGACGCAAGCTCGCGGTCGCCGCCATGGAGGAAGCGCGCCGCCTCGGCTACCGGCACATGTGTCTCGACACCCTCCCCTCCATGACGGCGGCGCAGGCCCTCTACCGTGACCTGGGGTTCCGCCAGACGGGCGTCGCCGCCTCCGAGCCGCCGGTGCTCCTGTTCGAGCGCGAGCTTGGAGCCGGACCGTGACGGCGCACGCGGCCGCTCGGCGCCTGCGGCTCGCCGACGGGCGCGCGCTCGGCTTCGCCGTCTACGGCGACCCATCGGGCATGCCTCTGCTCCTGTTGCACGGGACGCCGGGTGCGCATTCCCAGATCGCCATCGGCCACGGC
>DASRDL010000524.1:0-3863 GCA_035652635.1 Hyphomicrobiaceae bacterium
ACCGGCTACGCGGAGTTCCGGGGCAAGGCCCTCGCGACCGCCTGAGACCGGCAAAGTAACATGTCCCTGGCGTTACCCAAGACCAAGGCGGAGCAGGCGCTCTCCCACAACTTCGAGGCCGTGGCCCGGAAGCTGCCGGGCAGCGACCCGGTGGCAGGGGCGCGCAAGGCCGCCATCGGCGCCTTCGCCGCTCTCGGCCTGCCGCACCGGCGGCTCGAGCAGTGGAAGTGGACCGACCTGCGCGGCGCCATGAAGGAGGCGCTGCCTCCGGCCGTGCTGGCCGGGGCTGGAGCCACCGCGGCCGAGATCGATGCCGCCCTCGCCGAGCTGGCGCGGCTCGACTGCCATCGCCTGGTGTTCGTCGACGGCTCCTACCGGGCGGAGCTCTCGGCGCCCGTCCTCCCCGAGGGCCTGGAGGTGGCCTCGCTGGCCAGGGCGCTGGCGGAGGATGGCGGCTTCGACCTCGTGCAGACTGCCGGCCCGGCCGACGACGCCGTGGTCGCCCTCAACACCGCATTCATGACCGACGGTGCCGTCGTCCGCGTCGCCGAGGGTGTGGCGCTCGACAAGCCGCTGCTCCTGGTGTTCGCCCGCGCGGCCGACGGCGGGCGGCTCGTCACCACGCGCAACGTGCTGCGGCTCGATGACGGCGCCGGCGCCACGGTGATCGAGGCGCACGTGGCGCTCGCCGGCGCCTCCCGGGGCCAGGCCAATGCCCTGAGCCGGGTGGCCGTCGGCGGCGGCGCGCGGCTCGCCCACATCCAGTGCTTGGTCGCCGGGCCGGCGGCGGCTCATCTCGGCAACTGCTTCGTCACCATCGGCCGCGGCGCCACCTATCGTGCTTTCCATCTCACGGCGGGAACCGGGCTCGCCCGCAACACGGTGCTGGCGACGTTCGCGGGCGAGGGTGCGAAGCTCGACATCTCGGGCACGTTCCTCGGCCGCGGCGGCGAGCACATCGACACCACGCTCCTCGTCGACCATGCCGTGCCGCAGTGCGAGAGCCGCGAGCTGTTCAAGGGCGTGCTCGCCGACCGCGCGCACGGCGTGTTCCAGGGCAAGGTCGTCGTGCGCCCCGACGCGCAGAAGAGCGACGGCAAGCAGATGGCGCAGGCCCTCATGCTGTCGGAGGACGCCGAGTTCGATTCCAAGCCCGAGCTCGAGATCCACGCCGACGACGTCGTCTGCGGCCACGGCTCGACCGCGGCCGAGCTCGACGCCGAGCAGCTCTTCTATCTGCGCGCGCGCGGCATCCCGCTCGAGGAGGCGCGCGCCCTGTTGATCGAAAGCTTCATCGGCGAGGCCATCGACAGGGTCGAGGACGAGGCGGTGCGCGAGGCGCTCGGCGCCGTCGCCAAGGCGCGGCTGGCGCAGCTCTCGGTATCGGGCGGCGCGGCGACGCGCGACAGCTCCGGAGGAAGGTCATGACCGCGATGATGCGTGGCGGCGAGATCGCCGGCGAGGCGGCCTACGACGTCGAGAAGATCCGCACCGACTTCCCGATCCTCTCCCGCGAGGTCTACGGCAAACCGCTGGTCTACCTCGACAACGGCGCCTCGGCGCAGAAGCCGCGCGCGGTGCTCGACGCGATGGATCACGCCTACAGGATGGAATACGCCAACGTCCATCGCGGCCTGCACTTCCTCTCCAACGCCGCCACCGCCAAGTACGAGGAGGCGCGCGAGACGGTGCGCCGCTTCCTCAATGCGGCGAGCACCGAGGAGATCATCTTCACGCGCAACGCCACCGAGGGCATCAACCTGGTGGCCAGCTCCTACGGCATGGACTTCGCGAAGGGCGACGAGATCGTGGTCTCCATCATGGAGCACCACTCCAACATCGTGCCCTGGCATTTCCATCGCGAGCGCAAGGGCTGCGTGCTGAAGTGGGCGCCGATCGCCGACGACGGCACCTTCCTCCTCGAGGAGTTCGCCAAGCTCCTCACCCCGCGCACGCGCATGGTGGCGATCACGCACATGTCGAATGTGCTGGGCACCGTGGTGCCGATCAAGGAGGTGGTGCGGCTCGCGCACGCGCAGGGCATTCCGGTCCTGGTCGACGGCAGCCAGGCCGCCGTGCACATGCCGGTGGACGTGGTCGACCTCGACTGCGACTTCTACGTCTTCACCGGCCACAAGACCTACGGGCCCTCCGGCATCGGCGCGCTCTATGCCAAGCGCAAGCACCTCGATGCCATGCCGCCGTACATGGGCGGCGGCGAGATGATCGAGAGCGTGCACCAGGACGCCATCACCTACGGGCAGCCCCCGCACAAGTTCGAAGCCGGCACGCCGCCCATCGTGCAGGCGATCGGGCTCGGTGCTGCGCTCGACTACATGCTGCAGGTCGGCCGCGAGCGCATCGCCCGCCACGAGGCCTCGCTCAAGGAGTACGCGCATGCGCGGCTGCGCGAGCTCAACTGGCTCGAGGTGTACGGCACCGCCAGGGACAAGGGTGCCATCGTCTCCTTCGCCATCGACGGCCTGCACCCGCACGACATCTCCACCATCATCGACCGTTCCGGCGTGGCCGTGCGGGCGGGCCACCACTGCGCCCAGCCTCTGATGGAGCGGCTGGGGGTGACGGCCACCTGCCGCGCCTCGTTCGCCATGTACAATACCCAGGCGGAGGTGGACGCGCTGGTGGAGGCGCTGATCAAGGCGCACGACTTCTTCGGCTGAGGTCGCCAATGGACACCAAGACGGCAGACGAGCCGGAAACGGCAGCACAGCCCACGGCGGCGACGCCCGTGACCGGCTCGGCCATTCCGGCGGAGGAGCTCGAGCAGCTCACCGCCGACATCGTCGCCGCCCTCAAGACCGTCTACGACCCGGAGATCCCGGCCGACATCTACGAGCTGGGCCTGATCTACAAGATCGACGTCGACGACGACCGCAACGTGGCAATCGAGATGACGCTCACCGCGCCCGGCTGCCCGGTCGCCGGCGAGATGCCGACCTGGGTGGAGAACGCGGTGGGCGCAGTGCCGGGCGTAGGCCAGGTGACGGTAACGCTCACCTTCGACCCGCCGTGGGACAAGGATCGCATGTCGGACGAGGCCAAGCTGGCCCTCGGCATGTTCTGACGGCCCCCTCCCCCTGCAGCGAGCGAAGGCGGCTCGAACCGACCGCGCGTCCCCCCTCCCCCTGCAGCGAAGGCGGCTACGCCTTCGCTGCGCACGAGGGGGGAGGGCGTGCGCGGGGCGCGGGCGGCCGCTACTCCGCGGCGGCCTCGGTGCGCCGGCGGCGGCGCTCGGGCGGGCGCAGGGCGCCGCCCTCGGCCGGTGCCGCCAGCGCCTTCTCGGCCTCGAACTTGGCCTTCTCCTTGGCGATGAGCTCGTCGCGCTTGGCGGCCTCCTTGCGCAGGCGGCGCAGCATACCGCCCGTGCCCGCCGGGATGAGCCGGCCGACGATCACGTTCTCCTTGAGGCCTTCCAGCGTGTCGACCTTGCCGTTGACGGCGGCTTCCGTCAGCACGCGCGTGGTCTCCTGGAACGAGGCCGCCGAGATGAAGCTCCTCGTCTGCAGCGAGGCCTTGGTGATGCCGAGCAGCACCGGCTTGGCCGTGGCCGGACGCTTGCCCGCCTTCTCGAACGCCAGGTTCTTCTCGTTGAACTCGATGCGGTCGATCTGCTCGCCCTTGAGGAAGTCGGTCTCACCGGGGTCGTCGACCTCCACCTTCTGCAGCATCTGGCGCACGATCACCTCGATGTGCTTGTCGTTGATGGTGACACCCTGCAGCCGGTAGACGTCCTGGATCTCGTTGATGAGGTAGTTGGCGAGCTCCTCAACGCCCTTGATGGCCAGGATGTCGTGCGGCGCGGGGTGACCGTCATAGACGAAGTCGCCCTTCTCGATGCGGTC
>DASRDL010000525.1:0-10649 GCA_035652635.1 Hyphomicrobiaceae bacterium
CGCGTCTCACAAAATCATCTGCTAAGGTGACGGGGCGTTCAGTTTTTCAACAACGTCAATGACCGTGGAGGAAATGGCATGCGCAGACTTGTGCACTCTTCATGCGTGGCGGCGCTGAGCTTCGGCTTGGCCATCGCCGCCGCAGCCGGCGCCCAAGCCCAACAGAAAGTTCTCAAGATGCAGGCCACCTGGCCGGCGTCCCTGACGCTCTATGAGAACTTCACCATGTTCGCCGAGACCGTCGACAAGCTCTCGGGCGGCCAGCTGAAGATCGAGGCGATGCCGGCGGGCCAAGTGGTCCCGCCCTTCGAAGTGCTCGACGCCACCCACAAGAAGGTGCTCGACGGTGCCCATGCGTGGGCCGGCTACTGGACCGGCAAGGACAAGACCGCGATTTTGTTCACCGGCGGCCCCGGCGGCACGTTCGGCATGGATTTCACCGACTACGTGGGGTGGATGTACTACGGCGGCGGCATCGAGCTCTACCAGGAGTTCTACCAGCAGCACCTCAAGCTCAACGTCGTGGTGTTCCCGATCCTGCCCTCCGGCCCGCAGGCCTTCGGCTGGTTCAAGAAGCCGATCCAGACCGTCGAGGACATGAAGGGCATGAAGTGCCGCCAGACCGGCATCGCCGGCGAGGTATGGCAGGCGATGGGCTTCACCGTCGTCAACATGCCGGGCGGCGAGATCATTCCCTCGGCCCAGCGCGGCGTCATCGACTGCGCCGAATGGGTGGGCGGCGTAGAGGACTTGCGCCTCGGCTTCCAGAACGTGTGGAAGTACCACTACTCTCCGGGCGTTCATGAGAACACCACGGTGGGCGAGCTGCTGATCAACGGCGACGTGTGGAAGTCGCTTACGCCCCAGCAGCAGCAGATCATCAAGTCGGCAGCCAACGAGACCTTCCTCGTCTGGCACGCCAAGTGGCAGCGCCAGAATGCCGATGCCCTCAAGGAGATGCAGGAGAAGCACGGCGTGCAGATCCTGCGCACGCCCCCGGAAATCCTGATCGCATTCATCAAGAAGTGGGACGAGATCGCGGCAGCCGAGGCGGCGAAGAGCCCCTTCTTCAAGAAGGTGCTGGACAGCCAGAAGGCCTATGCCTCGCTGGTTGTGCCCTACAAGCGGTTCTACTTCCCACCCTACTCGTTCATGGCCAACTACTACTTCCCCGAGAAGAAGTGAGCGCCTGACGCCCCGAGGGGCGGCCCCTGGGGCCGCCCCTTTTCATGCCCGCAGCCGACCGCCGAGCTCCCCGAGGACAAGCAACGTATGGCCGAGCAACAGCAGCCTTCCCCCCTATTGCTGGCGACGATCCGAACCATAGACACCTTCACCGATCTTACCGGCTCGATCTTCGCCTGGATGTCGGTGCCGCTCGTTGGCGCCGTCGCCATCGAGGTCTTCTCCCGCTACATCTTCAACGCACCGACGATCTGGGCCTTCGACGTCACCTACATGCTCTACGGCGCGCTGTTCATGATGGGAGCCGCCTATGCCCTGCACAAGGGCGCGCACATCCGCACCGACTTCTTCTGGGAGTCTTTCTCGCCGCGCACCAGGGGGCTGATCGACACGGTATCCTACATCGTCTTCTTCTTCCCGAGCTTCCTGGCATTGGCCTACCTCGGCTGGCATGAGGCCTCCTACGCCTTCCAGATCAACGAAACGTCCGACCAGACGCCGTGGCGGCCCATCCTGTGGCCGTTCAAGGCGGTGGTGCCGGCAGCCTGCATCCTGCTGATGATCCAGGGCTTCTCGGAGTTCCTCAA
This sequence comes from Hyphomicrobiaceae bacterium, assembly GCA_035652635.1. GTDB lineage: Bacteria > Pseudomonadota > Alphaproteobacteria > Rhizobiales > Hyphomicrobiaceae > AWTP1-13. The sequence continues at coordinate 1,773 of DASRDL010000525.1, forward strand.
GAGCCTCTACATGGCGCGCACGGGCATCGAGCTCGAGCAGAAGGAGAAGGTCGAGGTATGACCTACGAAGCACTCATCGGCCTCGTGATGCTCCTGGTGCTGCTGGGAGCCATCTTCATCGGTGTGCCGATCTCTTTCACCCTTCTGTTCCTGGCCTTCACCTTCGGCTATCTGGGCATGGGCGGCACGGTCTTCGACCTCGCCTACTTTCAGACCATCGGCATGATGAAGGAGGAGCTGCTGGCAGCGGTGCCGCTCTTCATCTTCATGGGTTTCATCACTGAGCAGGCCGGGCTGATGGAGAGGCTCTTCACCGCCTTCCGCCTGCTGCTCGCCCCCATCCGCGGCGCGCTCTTTCTCGTCGTGATCCTGACGGCGACCGTGTTCGCCATGGCCACCGGCATCGTCGGTGCCGCCGTGACGGTGCTCGGCATCATGGCCTCGCCGATCATGATCAAGTCGGGCTACGACGCCAAGCTGTCGGCCGGAACCATCACCGCCGGCGGCACGCTCGGCATTCTCATTCCGCCCTCGGTAATGCTGATCGTCATGGGACCGGTGCTCGGCGTATCGGTGGCGGACCTCTACGCCGCCGCCTTCGGTCCGGGCTTCCTGCTCGCGGGCATCTATGTGGTCTACCTGATGGGCCGCTCCATCTGGAACCCCAAGCTCGGTCCGCCAGTGCCGCTGGAGGAACGTGTTCACTCCGCCGGCACCATGATCAAGGAGGTGATCGTCGGCGTCGTGCCGCTGCTGGCGCTGATTGCGGCTACGCTGGGATCGATCCTGGCGGGCCTCGCCACGCCGACTGAGGCGGCCGGCATCGGCAGCGTCGGGGCCGTGGCGCTGGCGCTGACGTACCGCAAGCTCACCTTCGGCGGGCTGCAGCGGGCGCTCAACTCGACCATGGCCACCTCCAGCATGGTGCTGTTGCTGGCCGTCACTTCCAACATCTTCGGTGCCGTCTTCGCCCGGCTCGGCACCGCCAACTGGATCACCAGCACGCTGCTGTCGTTCCAGTTGCCGCCCATGCTGATGCTGATCATGGTGCTGGTGCTGATCTTCCTGCTCGGCTGGCCGTTCGAATGGCCCGCCATCATCCTGGTGTTCCTGCCGATCTTCTATCCGGTGGTGGCAGCGCTGAAGATCGACATGGTCTGGTTCGGTGCCCTCACCGCGGTGGTGCTGCAGACTGCGTTCCTGTCGCCGCCGGTCGCCATGTCGGCCTACTACCTCAAGCAGGTCGTCAAGGAATGGAACCTCGCCACTATCTACAACGGCATGTTCCAGTTCATGATCCTGCAGATCATCTGCATCGCCCTGGTGGTCGCCTTCCCGCAGATCGCGCTGTGGTTCCCGGAGACCTTGCAGGCGGCTTCGCGGGCGGAGAAGATCCCCGACGAATACCAGAAGATCATCGACAAGCAGCGCTCGCAGCCATCGTCGCTCTACGAGGAGGAGTACGGCACGAAGAAGTAGCCGGGGCGGGCGCGGCTCTCAATCGCATCGGGGAGCGGCCCTTGCAGGCCGCTCCCTGCAGATCGCGCACAGGGAGATTTCGGCACATGAACCCGTTTGCGATCGGCAGCTACAGCGTCGGCCGCGTGGCCGAGCTCGAGTTTCCGGCCTTCCCGGCACTCGAGTTCTTCCCTGCCGCCACCCCGGCCATGGTGGAGGAGGCCCGCCGGCTGCTGCCCGGCCGCATCAGCGCCGACGGCCGCATCGTCATGAGCTTCCATTCCTTCGTGCTCAGGACCGGCCGGCACACGATCCTGATCGACACCTGCTGCGCCAAGTCGCGCCCCGGACGCGAGCAGTTCGACAGCGGCAAGCGCGACTACCTCGCCGGCCTCGCCGCCCTCGGCGTCAGGCCGGAGGCGGTGACGCACGTCATGTGCACCCACCTGCACTGGGACCACGTCGGCTGGAACACGCGGCTCCTCGACGGCCGGTGGGTGCCGACCTTCCCCAACGCCCGCTACGTCATGGCCAAGCGCGAGTACGACCACTGGAACGCCGTCTATGCCAAGGAGGGCACCGGCGGCGGCAACATCCACGCCATGGCCTTCGAGGACAGCGTGCTGCCCATCGTGCGCGCCGAGAGGGCGGTGCTGGTCGCCGACGACTACGAGCTCGACAAGGGCATCTCGCTCGAGCCGTGCCCTGGGCACACGCCGGGGCACGTGGTGATCAACGTGGAATCGGGCGGCAGGCGCGGCGTGTTCGTGGGCGATGCGGTGCACCACCCGATCCAGCTCCTCTTCCCCGACCTGTCGTCGCGGGCCGATGTCGACATGAACGCTTCGCGGCCGTACCGCCGGGCACTCCTGGAGAAGCACGCCGACACCGGCACCATCTTCATGCCGCACCACTTCTCCACGCCTTCGTGCGGCACCATCGCCCGCGCGGGCGACGGCTTCCGCTTCGCGGCGATTGCCGGCAGCTGAGCCCGCGCACGGCTCACGCCGGCGGCGGGCCGAGGACCAGGGCCGCGTTGAGGCCGGTGATGCCGAACGAGTTGACCATACTGTAGCCGGGGTGGCAGGCTCGGCCCGTGTTGGCGACGTAGTCGAGGTCGCACTCGGGATCGGCCTCGTCGAGACCGATCGTCGGCGGCACCCAGCCCTCCTGCATCGCCTTGATGCACACGACGGCACCGATGGCGCCGCTGGCGCCCAGTGGATGGCCGTACATCGACTTGGTGGAGGACACGGGAACGGTCTCGGCGCGGGCGCCGAGCACCTCCCTGATCGCCCTCGTCTCGCTGCGGTCGGCCTCGCGTGTGGCGATGCCGTGGGCATGCACATAGCCGATGTCGGCCGGGGCGATCTGCGCATCCTCGAGCGCCAGCCGCATCGCCTCGGCTTCGGCCGCGGTGTCGGGGTGAACCATGTCCGTGCTGTCGGCACAGGCACCGACGCCGGCGATCTCGGCCAGCATCCGGACCCCGCGCGCCTTGGCGTGGCCCATCGCCTCCAGAACGAGGATGCCGGCGCCCTCGGCCAGAACCGTGCCGCTGCGCCTGCGCGCGAACGGGAAGATGCCCTCGGGCGACAGCATGCGGGTCACCGACCAGGCGCGCATGGTGCCATAGGTGTGCGGTGCATCGGCGCCGCCGACGATGGCCACGTCGACGACGCCGTTGCGGATCAGGTCGCGGCCGACCTGGATGGCGTGCGAGGCCGAGGCGCAGGCGCTGCAGATGCCGAAGGTCGGGCCCTTGATGCCGCTCTCGATGCCGATGTGGGCGGCCGCCGACGAGCCGATGAAGCGCACCAGGGTGAGCGGGTGCGAGGAGGGCTGCTTCAGCTCGAAGATGTGGCGATAGGCGGTCTCGAGGTTGATGATGCCGCCCTCGGCCGAGCCCACGACGCAGGCGGCGCGATAGGGCGCCGCGAGCGGCAGGGCGAGGCCCGACTGCTTCAGCGCCTCGTCGGCGGCACCGGCCGCAAACAGGCTGTAGCGGTCGGCGAACATGATGATCTTGTCGCGCTTGAAGTGCCTGAGCCGCGCCCTGTAGTCGAAGCCCTTGATCTGGGCCGCTATCATGATGTCGAGCTCGAAGCCGGGAATCTGCGCGGGCGTGAGGAAATGCGGATCGTTCTGGAAGAAGCGCTCGATCGGGGCCACGCCCGACCTGCCCTCCCTGATGGCCGCCCAGAAATCACCGACGGTGTGACCGATCGCGGTCACGACCCCCATCCCGGTCACGACCACACGCCGGCTCCCGCTGTGGTCTGCCATTCCGCCCGCGCCCCAAGTTCCCGCGCCCGGCGTTCTGCCAAGGCCAGGGTTTGTCGCCAGACTAGGTAGGCAGGCCCCGCTCCGCAAGCCGTCCGAGGGCCGATTGGTCAAACTCGTGGCCCATCTGCGCCACCTGGGCCATCGATGGGGCCGATAGGTGCCGGCGGGTGGAGGGCGAAGCGGCCACCAGCCTCGCCCGCGTGCGGAACCCCTTCAATCCTTGGGGAACGGGAGGCCCATTTCGCGGTAGCGCTCCGGATCGTCGCCCCAACCCTCGCGCACCTTGACGTAGAGGAAGAGGTGCACCGGCTTCTCCAGGATGCGGGCGAGCTCCTTGCGGGCCTCCATGCCGAGCTGGCGCACCATGCGCGCGCCGCTGCCGACCACGATCGCCTTCTGGCTCTCGCGCTCCACGAAGATGGTCTGCTCGATGCGCACGGAGCGTTCCCGCTCCACCCACGACGTCGTCTCCACCGTGATCTCGTAGGGCAGCTCGTCGTGCAGGCGGGCGAATATCTTCTCGCGCGTGATCTCCGCCGCCAGAAGGCGCAGCGGCGCGTCCGAGACCTCGTCGGCCGGATAGTGCCACGGACCGGGCGGCACGGCCGCAGCCAGGTGCGACTTGAGATCGTCGACGCCGTCGCCGCTGAGCGCCGAGATCATGAAGGTGGCCTCGAACCGCGCACGCTCCCCGCACCGCTGCGCGAGCTCGAGCAACCGCACCTTCTCGACGCGGTCGATCTTGTTGAGTGCCAGCACCAGCGCCGGCCCGCGCAGGTCGCCGAGCCGGCCGAGAATGGCCTCGGCCGCCTCGTCGAGGCCGCGCGCCGCATCGATGAGCACGACGACGATGTCGGCATCGGCGGCTCCGCCCCAGGCGGCGTCCACCATGGCGCGGTCGAGGCGCCGGCGCGGGGCGAAGATGCCGGGCGTATCGATGAACACGAGCTGGCTCGAGCCCTCGACGGCGATGCCGCGCACCGGGCTGCGCGTCGTCTGCACCTTGTGGCTGACGATCGACACCTTGGTCCCGACCAGCCGGTTGACCAGCGTCGACTTGCCGGCGTTCGGTGCGCCGATCACGGCGATGAAGCCGCAGCGCGTCTCACTGCCCGCAGCCGGATCACCCATTGGACCTCCGCACGCCTTCGCGGGCCAGCAGCGCACTGGCGGCGGCCTGCTCGGCGGCGCGCTTGCTCGCCCCCTCGCCGCGCGCCGGTTTGGTGCCCTTGATGCGCACCTCGGCCGTGAAGCGCGGGGCGTGGTCGGGACCCTCGCGGCTGACCTCCACGTACTGCGGCAGGTCGAGGCCCTGGCCCTGCGCCCATTCCTGCAGCGCCGACTTGGCATCCGCCGCCTCGGTGGGCGATGCCTTGAGCTTGTGGCCCCAGTGCGCGCGCACGATCTCGCGCGCCGTCTCGTAGCCGGCCTCGAGGAAGATGGCGCCGAGCAGCGCCTCGCAGGCATCGGCCAGGATCGTCTCCTTGTCGCGGCCGCCGCTGCCGGCCTCCGACTCGCTCAACACCAGGGCCGGCCCCAGCTCGAGCGCGCGCGCCACCTCCGCGCAGGTGCCGCCACGAACGAGGCGGTTGTAGAGGCGGGCGAGGTCGCCCTCGCTCGCCGAAGGATAGAGCTCGCTCAGGATCTCGGCGACGGAGAGCCCCAGCACGCGGTCGCCCAGGAACTCGAGCCGCTCGTTGTCGCGGCGCTTGGCCGAGGCCTGGCGCACGCTGGCGTGGGTGAGCGCCTTCTTGAGCAGGGCGCGGTCCTTGAAGGCATAGCCGAGGCGCGCCTCGAGGTCCTTGAGCTTGCGGACCGCAGCCAAGGCGCGCCTACCGGACGAGGCTGAAGATCCGTCGCCAACGGATGTCCGTGGGCCAGGTCCAGGGGCTCGTCAGACGGAAGGCGTGCGGATCATCGACGGCGGCGGAGAAGAAAATGATCTCCGCGCGCCCGACCAGGTTCTCGTAGGGCACGAAGCCGACGCCGTAGCGGGGCGACTGGGAGCGGCTGTCGGTGGAGTTGTCGCGGTTGTCGCCCATCATGAAGAAGTGACCGGGCGGCACCTTGTAGACCTCGGTATTGTCGAACTCGCTGCCCTGCACGGAATCGAGCACGAGATACTTCACCCCGTTGGGCAGCGTCTCCTCGTAGCGCGGGATGGGCCGCCCCTCCTCGGGCGAGATGAAGTCGTCCTTGCGCACCTTCGGCACGGCCTTGCCGTTGATGTAGAGGACGCCGTCGCGCACGGCGATCTCGTCGCCGGGCAGACCGATGACGCGCTTGATGTAGTCGGTGGAGTTGTCGCGCGGCAGCTTGAAGACGACCACGTCGCCGCGCTGCGGCTCGGCGCCGAAGATGCGGCCCTTGAAGGGGATGATGCCCCAGGGGAAGGAGTAGCGGCTGTAGCCGTAGGAGAGCTTGGAGACGAACAGGTAGTCGCCCACCAGCAGCGTCGACTTCATCGAGCCGGACGGGATGTTGAAGGGCTGGTAGAAGAAGATGCGCACGATCATGGCCAGGATGAGGGCGTGAATGACGATCCTCACCGTCTCGCGCCAGCCGCTCTCCGATGCCTTGCCGGCGCCAGTCTGCACGCCCATGGTCTCTTTCTTTCGCTGCATCCTGCGCCCGCGCGGGCCGGCCTCGATTTCAGCGCCCCCGTATAGCCGGTTAGGGGCAGGGCCGCAAATTGATGCACGGACCCGCGGCTTCAATGCGGCGGGACGTCTCGACCTTGGCCTGAAGGACCGCCGGCCGCCGGGGCAGCCGAAATGACGACGATCGCCTGCGCCAGCGGGAAATCGTCCGTCAGCGATACGTCGATGCGGGCCTCGAGCCCCGGCGGCGTGATTCGCTTGAGCTGCTCGGCGGCACCGCCGGTCAGCACCATGGTCGGGCGGCCCGAGCGCAGGTTGACGACGCCCATGTCGCGCCAGAACACGCCCCGCCTGAGCCCCGTCCCCAGAGCCTTGGCGCAGGCCTCCTTGGCGGCAAAACGCTTGGCATAGGAAGCCGCCCGGCCGATCCGGCCGTCCGATTTCTTGCGCTCAGTGTCGGTAAAGACACGGGCGATGAAGCGCTCGCCGTAGCGCTCCAGCGTCCTCTCGATGCGGCGGATGTCGATGATGTCGCTGCCGAGGCCGAGGATCATGGGGACTCACGACGCGCCTTTGCCGCGGCTCGTCGCGGCGGCCCCGCGGCGGGCTTCGTCCATCAGCGCGCGCATGCGTGCGATCGCCGGGCCGAGGCCGCCGAAGATCGCCTCGCCGATGAGGAAGTGGCCGATGTTGAGCTCGACGATCTCCGGGATGCGCGCCACCCCGGCCACGGTGTTGAAGGTGAGGCCGTGGCCGGCGTGCACCTCGAGGCCGGCGGCGGCGGCCTCGCGCGCCGCCCGCTCGAGCCGCTCGCGCTCCCTGGCGAGGCCCGCGGCATCGTCGGCGAGCGCACGCTCGCAGTAGGCGCCCGTATGCAGCTCGACCACCTGCGCCTCGAGCCGCGCGGCGGCCTCGATCGCCCGCGCCTCGGGCTCGATGAACAGCGAGACGCGGATGCCGGCGGAGGCGAGCTCGCCGACGAAGCGGCGCAGCTGGTTCTCGCCGCGCGCCACGTCCAGCCCGCCCTCGGTGGTCCTTTCCTCGCGCTTCTCGGGCACCAGGCAGCACGCGTGCGGCACGTGGCGCAGGGCGATGGCGAGCATCTCGTCGGTGGCCGCCATCTCGAGGTTGAGCGGGCGCGTCAGCTCGCTCTTCAGCCTGGCGATGTCGCTGTCGGAGATGTGGCGGCGGTCCTCGCGCAGGTGCGCGGTGATGCCGTCGGCGCCGGCCTCGATGGCGATGTGGGCCGCGCGCAAGGGATCGGGATGGCGGCCGCCGCGGGCGTTGCGGATGGTCGCCACGTGATCGATGTTGACGCCGAGGCGCAGATGCGCCGGCCGTGGTGCTTGTCGTCTGGATACCGCCATTGGGTGTCGCGGGGCTCGATCGGAACGTCACAGTTATAGGGAAGACGCGCGCGCCTCGCCAGCGCGTGCACTTCCCCCTTTCAGGGCAGAAGGCGCAAGAGCCCGCGCACGCTCAGGACCACGACGACCAGGCCCACCAGCGCCATCAATGCCCTGTCCGGCAGGTGTCGGGTCACATAGGCGGCGAAAGGCGCAGCGACGATGCCGCCGATCACCAGGCCGGCGATCATCGGCCACAGGGCGAGGCCGATGGTGAGCAAGAACGTGGCCGTGATGGTGGCCGTCACGAAGAATTCCGAGAGATTGACCGTGCCGATGGCATAGCGCGGCTTCGTGCCCTGTCCCACCAGCGTCGAGGTCACGATTGCGCCCCAGCCGCCGCCGCCCATGGCATCGAGGCCGCCGCCGACGAGCCCGAGCGGCACGACCTGTCGCGGCGAAGGCGCACCGTGCGGGCGCCGCGTCAGAGCCCTCCAGAGGATGAAGAACCCGAGGAGAAGTAGATAGGCGTTGACGAACGGGCGGACGGTCTCGCCGGGTATCGCGGTGAGCAGACAGGCCCCGATCGCGCCGCCGATCATGCCCGGGATCGCCAGGCGCCGGAGGAGGCCGTGGTCGATGTTGCGAAGGTGCCAGTGCGCCAGCCCGGATACCCCGGTGGTGAAGGTTTCGGCCGCGTGCACGGCTGCGCTCGCGGTGGCGGGCGGCACGCCGAGGCTGAGGAGCACCGAGGTGGAGGTCACGCCGTAGGCCATGCCGATGGCGCCGTCGATCATCTGCGCGGCGAGGCCGACGGCTACGAACAGCAGCAGGTCTTCCCACATGGAGCGGCCTCGGCCCCTTGGCGGGGATGTGGGGGAGCACGCATGAGAAGGCAAGCCCGCCTAGAGAAGGCAAGCCCGCCTCGGGGCGAGCATCGCCGCAACCGTGCCGCCTCACGACTGCGTCCGCCCGGCCGGCGCCTGCCCGTCGAGCGGCCTGCCGCCGGCGCGCCGGGGCCCTCAGCCGAAGGTCCGCTCCACGCCGCTCACCACGGCCTTGCCCTTGAGCGCGGTGATGATGTGGGTGAGGTGATCGAGGTCCCACACCTCGATCTCGATCTGCATCTCGGTGAAGTCCTTGGCCCGCCGCAGCATGCGCACATTGTCGATGTTGCCGTCGGCTTC
>DASRDL010000526.1:0-3080 GCA_035652635.1 Hyphomicrobiaceae bacterium
CGCCGGCAAGGCCTACGTCGACGACCAGAGCCAGGAGGAGATGCGCGCCAATCGCGGCACGCTCACCGAGCCCGGCCGGAACAGCCCGTTCCGCGACCGCTCGATCGAGGAGAACCTCGACCTGTTCCGCCGCATGCGCGCCGGCGAGTTTCCCAACGGCGCCCGCGTGCTGCGCGCCAAGATCGATATGGCCTCCGGCAACATCAACCTGCGCGATCCCGTGCTCTACCGCATCCTGCACGCCACCCACCCGCGCACGGGCAACGCCTGGTGCATCTATCCGAGCTACGACTACGCGCACGGCCAGTCGGACGCCATCGAGGGCGTCACGCACTCCATCTGCACACTGGAGTTCGAGGACCACCGGCCGCTCTACGACTGGCTCATCGACAACCTCCCCGTTCCGTCGCGGCCCAGGCAGTACGAGTTCGCCCGCCTCAACATGACCTATACGGTGCTCTCCAAGCGCGTGCTGACCGAGCTGGTGCGCGGCGGGCACGTGTCGGGCTGGGACGATCCGCGCATGCCGACCCTCGCCGGCCTGCGCCGCCGCGGCGTGCCCCCCGAGGCCATCCGCGATTTCGTCAGGCGGGTGGGGGTGGCCAAGGCCAACAGCGTCGTCGACCTGGGCCTGTTCGAGTTCTCGGTGCGCGAGGTGCTGAACCGCACGGCGCACAGACGCATGGGCGTGCTGCGGCCGCTCAAGGTGGTGATCGAGAACTGGCCGGAAGGCAAGGTGGAGGAGCTGGAGGCGCTCAACCACCCCGACGCGCCCGGCGCGGGCTCGCGCATCATCCGTTTCGGCCGCGAGCTCTACATCGAGCGCGACGACTTCATGGAGAATGCGCCGAAGAAGTTCTATCGCCTCTCGCCGGGCCGCGAGGTGCGGCTGCGCTATGCCTATTTCGTCACCTGCCGCGAGGCGGTGAAGAACGCGGCCGGCGAGGTGGTGGAGCTCAGGTGCACGTATGATCCCGCCACCCGCGGCGGGGCGAGCCCGCCCGACGGGCGCAAGGTGCAGGCGACCATCCACTGGGTATCGGCGGCCGACGCCGTACCGGCCGAGGTGCGGCTCTACAATCCGCTGTTCGCCAAGCCGGATCCCGACGCCGGCAACTTCGCCGCCGATCTCAACCCCAACTCGCTCGAGGTCGTCTCCGGCGCTCTCGTCGAGCCGGCACTGGCGGCAGACAACTCGGCCGCGCCCGTGCAGTTCGAGCGCCAGGGCTATTTCGTGCGCGACCCCGACTCCCGGCCCGGCCGGCTCGTGTTCAACCGCACCGTCGGCCTGCGCGATACGTGGGCGAAGGTGTCGAAGGGGTAGGGCGCATAAGCCGAAGGCGCAATGCGCCGATGCACCCGCGCATCGGCACAATTCGGCTTCGCCTCTTGCGCCCTACCCGCCCTACGACCCTTGCGGCCGGGGTGCGCCGTGTGCTGATCTCGAGCCGGGGAGCCGAGCCGGCGAGGGCTGCAGATGGTGGCGCAGGTCGGCGGGGTAGAGCCGCGACCAGCCGAGGCAGGCGGCCTTGCGCCTGCGGCGCCGACATTTGCGCCGCTCGCCGCCCTCGGCCGCCGGCTCGAGGCCGAGCAGGAGCGATGGTTCCTGTGGCTGCCGGTGATGTTCGGGGCCGGCATCGCCCTCTACTTCGCCCTGCCGACAGAGCCCTGGACCGGGGCGGCGCTGCTGCCGGTGCTGGCGGCGTTGGCCCTGCACCTGGGCCTCGGGCGCGCCGTGCTGCGGTCTCTGGCGACCGTGTCTCTGCTCACCATCGCGCTGGGCGTGGCGGCAGGCAAGCTGCGCACCGAAGCGGTGCGGGCGCCCGTGATCGTGTCCGAGACGCGGACAGTGGGGATCACCGGGTATGTCGAGCTGGTGGAGCCACGGCCGACGCAGGGGCAGCGGCTCACGATCAGGCTGACGGAATTGGAGCAGCACGAGGCGCACCGGACGCCCTACCGCGTGCGCGTGCGCACCTTCGCCGAGACGCGCGGCCTGCAGCCGGGCGATGCCGTCCGCCTCAGGGCGAGCTTGAGCCCGCCGCCGGGCCCGTCGCTGCCCGGCGACTACGACTTCGCCCGCGCCGCATGGTTCCAGTCGCTGGGCGGGGTCGGCTATTCGCGCGCCGCACCCGAGATGGCCGCCGACCTGCCGGCACCGCCGCTGTCGCTGCAGGTGAGCGCCGCCGTCGCGCGCGTGCGCCAGGCCATCGGCCGGCGCGTCACCGAGGCGCTGCCGGGCCAGACGGGGGCCATCGCCAATGCGCTCATCACCGGCGAGCGCGGCGGCATCACCGAGGCCACCAACCAGGCCTTCCGCGATGCCGGGCTCTTCCACATCCTCTCGATTTCGGGCCTCCACATGGTGATCATGGCGGGCGCGGTGTTCTTCACCATCCGCCTCGTGCTGGCGGCGATACCGGCGATCGCGCTGCGCTATCCCATCAAGAAGTGGGCCGCGGCCGGGGCCATGGTCGGTGCGCTGGCCTATCTCATGATCTCCGGAGCGGCGTTCGCCACCGTTCGCTCCTACATCATGATCTCCATCATGTTCCTGGCCGTGCTGCTCGACCGGCCGGCGGTGGCGCTGCGCAACGTGGCATTGGCGGCGCTGGCGATCCTGCTCCTCTGGCCCGAGAGCCTGTTCGACCCGGGCTTCCAGATGTCGTTTGCCGCGGTGGTGGCGCTCGTGTCCGCCTACGAGTGGCTGCGCCGGCGCGAAGAGCGGCGGGCACCCTCGGCGGCGCGCGGGCCGTTGGGCCACGGGTTGCGCTTCCTCGCCGGCATTGTTGCCTCGACGCTGATTGCCAGTCTGGCGGTGGCGCCGTTCGGCATCTACCACTTCCACAACACACAGCAGTTCGCCGTGCTGGCCAATCTCATCGCCATCCCGATCTGCAACGTCATCGTCATGCCGGCAGCCCTCGCGAGCCTCGTGGCCATGCCGCTGGGCCTCGAGGCGTTGCCGCTGGCGGTGATGGGGTGGGGCATAGAGGCCATGGTGCGCTGCGCCGATTGGGTCTCCCGGCTGCCGGGCGCGGTCGGCCGCGTGCCGGCCATCCCTACGCCCGCCTTCGTGC
>DASRDL010000527.1:0-6197 GCA_035652635.1 Hyphomicrobiaceae bacterium
CACCGGCCCGCCGCGGCCCGAGCGCAGGCGCTGGAAGGCGCGGCGCATGACGTTGGGCAGCTCCTTGGCCGACGTCACCGGCTCGGCCGACTTGGTGATGCTCTGCATCGAGAGGGAGGCGAAGTAGTTGCGGTCGACCCACGCCATGCGCTGGGCATAGCCCATGGGCATGACGAGGATGGGCACGGACTCGCTGTAGGCCTGGGCGACGCCGCCGTAGGCGTTCTCCGTGCCCGGCCCGTGCTGCATGACGAACATGCCGACCTTCCTGCCGGAGGTGACGCGCGCGATGGCGTCGGCCATGTGCAGGCCGATGCGCTCCTGGCGCACGATGATGGGGCGGATGCCGGCGGCGGCACCGTGCTCCAGAATGTGGTTGACGGGGTAGCCGATGATCCACTCCACGCCTTCCCGCTTCAGGATTTCCGCAATCGCGTCGCCGGTTTTCATGTTTCCTCCGCTCTTGCCATACGGGCGCTCGATGCGCTCCATCCCGACCTGCTCACCCCAAGCCTATGCCGCGCGCCCTCCCCCGTCGAGGGTCGCCGCTATCGCGCTGCGCCGGCCAGGTATGCTAAGGAGCGCCCGCCTGGGGCGGGGGAGCCGGGTTGAGCGTTCGCCGTCAGCAAGGAGGCCAGCCATGATCCCCGCCCGTTCCGCAGTGATCGCTCTCGCGCTGTCGCTCCCGGCCGCCGCCGCGGCCCAGGAGCAGGGCATCCACGGCACCTGGTGGACCAAGGGCAAGCAGGCCCGCGTGGAAATCGCCGCCTGCGAGGATGCGAGCAAGGGCGTGTGCGGCAAGATCGTGTGGCTCGCCCAGCCCAACGACGCCAAGGGGCGCCCGCAGACCGACAAGCTCAATCCCAAGAAGGACCTGCGCACGCGCGAGGTCATGGGGCTGCAGCTGATCGATGGCTGGCGCGAGGCGGGACCCAGGAAGTGGCGCGGGAAGATCTACGACCCCGACAAGGGCGAGACCTTCAACATCACCATCTCCCTCGCCGGCGACCGCCTGGTGCTGACGGGATGCATCGTCTGGGGCTGCGACTCGGAAACCTGGGTGCGCTATCGCCAGCCCTGAGGCGGGCCTCTCCGCCCCTGCGCGTCGCGGGTCCGGCCGGCGACGGGTTCCGTCAGAAGCGGTATTCGCGCGGCGACTTGAGCTGGAACAGCACCATCAGCGTGTTGCGCACGCCGGTGAAACCGGACAGCCGGTCGCGGCCGTGCCAGCTCCTCCGCACCTTGGAGTCGGAGACGGCGAAGGCGTAGGCGCTGTTGGGCTTGAAGGCGAAGCGCTTGACCTCCTCGAATGAGCCGCCGAACAGGCCCGGCGTGTGGCGATAGAGCGAGGTGCCGAGGTCGAGGGTGGTATCGTCCGCCGGCAGGTAGAACTGCATGGTGACGATCTTGTTGAGCCCGTCGGGGTGCGGCTTGATGCGATAGTCCTCGGTGTCGCGGAAGAGCACCACGTCGTAGGCGCATTCCATCTCCGGCACGCGCTCCTCGCTGATCGAGAAGCGCTGGGCGAGGTCGGGAGCGAGCTTGCCGAATACCGCGCGCCGCACCGCCGGATCGACCGCGGCGCGTACCACCGAGGTCCAGAACTCCGCCCGCGGCCGGTCGAGCCGCGCCCGGTTCTCGGCGGTGAGATGGAACTGATCGCGCGTGCTCTGGCCGTCCTTGCGCGCATAGAGCCGCGGGTTGAGGGGCGAGTAGAGGTCGGGCGGCGGCAGGTTGGCGAGGACGGAAGGATAGAGGTCGGGCGGGAAGATGCCTTCCATGTAGATGTGGCAGAACGGGTCGCGATCGAGCGGGGTCGACGTCGCCTTGGCGACGAGGTGATCGCGCAGCGACGCTGCGCCCGCGTCGACGGTCTGGCGTGCGTTCTCGACGATGGTCATGTCGTGTTGCGCTCCTCAACGGTCGCCCCGCCGCCAGTCAACGCCCGAAGCCCTGGCGGATCAAGCCCTTCCTGACCGCTGCGGGTGTCCAGTGGTGGAAAGGGTACACGGCCCGACGCCGTGTCCACGGCGCTAGGCGGATTGTCGCTATCCGAGCCAGGGCGGCAGCCGGTCGGCGCCGATCAGCTCGTCGTAGGTCTGGCGCGGACGCACGACGGCCCAGTCGCTGCCCTTGACCAGCACTTCAGGGACGAGCAGGCGCGAATTGTAGGTGGAGGACATGACCGCGCCGTAGGCGCCGGCTGTCATAAATGCGACGAGATCGCCGGCTGACAGGGAGGGAAGCTTGCGGTCGAGCGCCAGGTAGTCGCCGCTCTCGCAGATGGGCCCCACCACATCCTGGGCCAGCAGCGCCTGGCCGACGCGCGCCTCCTCCACCGGCCAGACGTCGTGGTGCGCCTCGTAGAGAGTGGGGCGGATCAGATCGTTCATGGCGGCGTCGACGACGAGGAAGGTCTTGTCGCGCCCGCGCTTGGCGTAGATGGCGCGAGCCACCAGCACGCCGGCGTTTGCGACGATCATGCGGCCGGGCTCCAGGTGGAGCTTCGTGTCGAGGTCGCCGAGCGTCTGCCGTACCACGCCGGCATACTCCATGGGCGAGGGCGGCAGATCGGTGCCGGACCAGTAGGGCACGCCGAGGCCGCCGCCGAGGTCGAGATGGCGGATGGCATGGCCGCCCGCGCGCAGCTCGAGCGTCAGCTCGCGCATCAATTGGAAGGCGTTGCGGAAGGGCCCGAGATCGGTGATCTGGCTGCCGATGTGCATGTGGACGCCGGCGACCTCGAGGCCGGGCAGCTTAGCGGCCTTGGCGTAGAGACGCATGGCATCCGCGAACGGCACGCCGAACTTGTTCTCGGCCTTGCCGGTGGAGATCTTGGCGTGCGTGCGGGCATCGACGTCCGGGTTGACGCGCAGCGCGATCGCGGCGACACGCCCCAGGCCCGAGGCCACCTCGCTCAGCGCCTCCAGCTCGGGCTCCGACTCCACGTTGAAGGAGTGGATGCCCTCGCCCAGTGCGTAGGCCATCTCGGCGCGCGTCTTGCCGACGCCGGCGAAGATGATCCGGTTCGCCGGCACCCCCGCGGCCCGCGCGCGCCGGAGCTCGCCCTCCGACACCACGTCCATGCCGGCGCCCAGCCGGGCGAGCGTGGCGATGACCGCCTGATTGGAGTTGGCCTTGATCGCGTAGCAGATCATGGCGTCGAGGCCAGTGAAGGCTTCCTGCAGCACGCGGTAGTGCCGCTCCAGGGTGGCGGTCGAGTAGCAGTAGAAGGGGGTGCCGAGGATCTCGGCGAGGCGCGCGAGGCTCACCGCCTCCGCGTGCAGGACGCCGCCGGCGTAGCTGAAATGGTGCATTTCACGGCCGTCAGCGGATCAGCGGGTCGAGGATCGACGGCTTGTGGGGGGCGGGCTGGCCCGGCGTGCCCGGCGTGGCGCTGCCGGTGTCCGAGACCTCGTTGGGCGGCGTCTCGAGCGGCCCGCGCACGCCGCAGCCGGCGAGGCAGAGCGCTCCGGCGAGCAGGAGCGGGGCCACCAGTCCGACCTGCCGTCGACGGCGCATGCTTTCTGGTTGAATCCTGTTCACAGCTCGTAGCACCTTGTGGCACCGAGGCCGACCGGCGCCAGCCTACTTCTAGCCCTTTGCCGGCGCCTTTTCCAATCGCTTTATCCAGCCTCGCGCCATTTTGCGCACATTCTGTGGCGCCGTTCCCCCAAAGCTCGTGCGGCTGCGCACCGAGCTGTCGACCGCGAGCACGGTGAAGGCATCCCGGGTAATGCGCGGGCTCACCGCCTGCAGGTCGGCGAGCGACAGCTCGTCGAGACGCACGCCCTTGGCCTCTGCCACGGCCACGATGCGGCCCGTGACGTGGTGGGCCTCGCGGAACGGCAGGTGCAGGGCGCGCACCAGCCAGTCGGCGAGGTCGGTAGCGGTGGAGTGGCCGGCAGCAGCAGCGGACCGCATCGCTTCGGGGTTGGGCTCGAGGTCCTCCACCATGCCCGTCATGGCGGCGATGCACAGCTTGAGGCTCGAGAGCGCATCGAAGGTCGCCTCCTTGTCCTCCTGCATGTCCTTGGCGTAGGCGAGAGGCAGGCCTTTCATGACGACGAGCAGCGCCTGGAACGCGCCGGCGATGCGGCCGACCTTGGCGCGCACGAGCTCCGCCGCGTCGGGATTGCGCTTCTGCGGCATGATCGAGGAGCCGGTGGTGAACCGGTCGGAGAGCCGCACGAAGCCGAACTGCGGCGTCATCCAGATCACGATCTCTTCGGCCAGCCGGGAAAGATGCACGGCGGCAATCGATGCTGCGGCAAGCGTCTCCAGGGCGAAGTCGCGGTCGGCGACGCTGTCGAGCGAATTGGCGGTGGGTCGGTCGAACCCCAGCGCCTTGGCCGTCATCTGCCGGTCGATGGGAAAGGAGGTGCCGGCCAGCGCCGCCGCGCCCAGCGGGCACTCGTTGAGGCGGGCGCGGGCATCGGCGAGCCTGCCGCGGTCGCGTGCGAGCATCTCGACATAGGCGAGGAGGTGGTGGCCGAAGGTGACGGGTTGCGCCGGCTGCAGGTGCGTGAAGCCCGGCATGACGAGGTCGCAATGGGCCTCCGCCTTGCGGGCCAGCGACAGCTGCAGCTTCGAGAGCGCCGCGTCGGCGCCGTCGATCCAGTCGCGCACGTAGAGCTTGAAGTCGGTGGCCACCTGGTCGTTGCGCGAGCGTGCCGTGTGCAGGCGCCCGGCCGGCTCCCCGATCAGCTCCCCGAGGCGGCTCTCCACGTTCATGTGCACGTCTTCGAGCGAGCGCGAGAACTGGAAGCTGCCTGAGGCGATCTCCTCGGCCACCCGGTCGAGCCCGGACACGATCCGCTTGGCGTCGCTCTGGCTGATGATGCCCTGTGCCGCCAGCATGGCCGCATGCGCCTTGGAGGCGCGGATGTCCTGCGGCGCCAGAGCCTTGTCGAAGCCGATGGAGGCGTTTATCTCCTCCATGATCTCGGCCGGTGACATCGAGAACCGGCCTCCCCACATCTTGTTGGCGCTTGTGTCGGTCACGAGATTGCCTTCCGGTGCCTTGCGGGGTGCCCGGCGTGCGTGCCGCAAGAATTCGAGCCGCGAGAGCGATGCCAGCCGACGATCCGATGCCGCGTGACAGACGGAGCCTCGCCACGGCGCTGGGTGCCGCGGCGATCGCCGCGATCGCAGGTTTTGCCAGCGTATACGTGACCCTGGGCCGTCCTGACAATGCTCCCCGCCCGGCGGCGGAGGGGCCGAGGCCGCAGGGGCTGCCCGACGCCCTGCCGAAAGGTCCGGGCGCCAATCCCCTGAGCCGGGGGCACATGGCGGCCTTCGTCTTCAAGCCGTCTCCGGAGGCGCTGCCTGCCATCAAGTTCCAGGGCGCCGACGGGGAGGAGCGCACGCTCGACCGCTGGCGCGGCAAGGTGGTGCTCCTCAACCTGTGGGCCACCTGGTGCCTGCCCTGCCGCAAGGAGATGCCCGCGCTCGACCGCCTGCAGGGCGAGATGGGCTCCGACACGTTCGAGGTGGTGGCGGTCAGCGTCGACCGGACCGGCCTTGCCGGCGCGCGCAAGTTCCTTGACGAGGCCAAGGTCGAGAAGCTGGCGCTCTACGCCGACGGCACCGCGCGCCTGGCGGGCACCCTGCGCGCCGCCGGGCTGCCGGCCACCCTGCTGATCGACGCCGAGGGCCGCGAGGTGGGCCGCCTGCTGGGACCGGCCGAGTGGGACAGCGAGGACGCCAAGCGGCTCATTCGCGCGGTTGTGAGCCGCAAGGCGCGTGGCGAGTGAAGGGGCCGGCTGCAATTGTGCAGGCAACCTCCAGGTCCGCCGGGCCGTATTCACCAGGCTTGCAGCCGAGGGTGGCGCCCTGCAGCGTCTATCGCTAGCTGTTCCTCGTAGGCAACCTGTGCAATCCTGGGCCCGACGCACGCCATGCGCCACGAATTGCTCAAGAATCCCGCATTGCGAGTGAGGCAGGTGCACAGTGTCGCCCAGTTTGCCGATGCCGTGCACCCCGTCGTGCTGTCCGGGGGCTCGGGGACGCGCCTGTGGCCGCTGTCGCGGGCCATGTACCCCAAGCAGTTCATTCGCTTCTCCAGCGCCCAGGCGCAGAGCTTCCTCTCCGCCACGCTTCTGCGACTGCCGGCCTCGGCCGGCTTCGCCGACCCGGTCATCATCGGCAACAACGACCACCGCTTTCTGATCGAGGACGAGGCGCGCCGCGCCGGC
>DASRDL010000528.1:0-4607 GCA_035652635.1 Hyphomicrobiaceae bacterium
GCACCAGGCGGGCCTGCGGCCGGCCTGGATGCTGCGTGCCGGCCTCTTCCTCTACGACCACCTGGGCGGACGGCGGCGCCTGCCCGGCACCCGCCGCGTCGACCTTGCCAGCGATGCCGCCGGCGCCCCGCTCAGAGGCGATCTCTTCACCACCGCCTTCGAATACTCCGACTGCTGGGTCGACGACGCCCGCCTCGTCGTCCTCAATGCCCGCGATGCCGCCGACCGCGGCGCAACCATCCGAACCCGCACGCAGGCGGTCGCGGCGGCGCGCGGCGCGGAGGCCTGGCAGCTCACCGTCGTCGGCAGCGACGGGAGGGAAGAGATCGTCGCCGCCCGGGTTCTCGTCAATGCGGCGGGGCCGTGGGTGGAGGCGGTGGGGACCGCCGTGCTCGGCAGCCGCGCGGCCGCCGGCGTGCGCCTGGTGCAGGGCTCGCACATCGTCGTGCCGAGGCTCTACGCCCACGACCGCGCCTACATCTTCCAGCATCCGGACGGCCGCGTCGTCTTCACCATTCCCTACGAGGGCGACTTCACCCTCATCGGCACCACCGACCGCGACTATCACGGCGACCCCGCGGCGGCCGACGCCACCGGCGAGGAGGTCGACTACCTGTGCGCCGCCGCCAGCGCCTGCTTCACGCGGCCCGTGCGTCCCGACGACGTGGTGTGGACCTACTCCGGCGTGCGCCCGCTCCACGACGACGGCGCCGGCGAGGCCAAGGCCGCCTCCCGCGACTACGTCCTCCTGCTCGACGGCGAGCGTGGCACTCCTCCCCTGCTGTCGGTCGTCGGCGGCAAGATCACCACCTACCGGCGCCTCGCCGAGGCCGTGCTGGAGCGCATCGGCCCGCACCTGCCGCAGCGGCAGGGCCTGCCGGCCGGCTGGACCGGCACGACACCGCTTCCCGGCGGCGAGTTCGAGCCCGAGGAGATCGAGCCGCTCATCACGCGCCTTGCGCGCAGCTACCCCTTCCTGGAGCGGCCCCACGCCGCCCGCCTGGTGCGCGCCTACGGCACACTGGCGCGGCGCCTGCTCGGGACCGCCAAGTCGGCGGCCGATCTGGGAGAACACTACGGCGCCACCCTGACCGAGGCCGAGGTGCGCTATCTCGTGGAGCGCGAGTGGGCCGCCACCGCTGAGGATATCCTGTGGCGGCGCTCCAAGCTCGGCCTGCGGCTGACGTCCGGGCAGGCCGCCGCGCTCGATGAGAGGCTGCGCAGCCGCGGTCCGGCATCCGCGGGCGTGGCCCGGCCGTAGCCGAACGGACCGCGCCAGCCCGGCAAGAGCCTCGAGCCCCTGTCGGCCAGGGCGCGGCCGTCCGTCCCCGAGGCAGAACGCGGGCTTGCCGCGAGACCGCCGACGTTCGAGGACCGGCGGTGAGCGGCCGATGCGCCGCGTTCAGGTCCGCTCGACGATGGTGAGCCCGCGGCGGCGGTCGATGAGGTAGATGAGCCCGCGCTCGTCGACCGTCACGTCGTTGCTCGACACGCGGTCGGTGCCGGCCGGCACGTCGGGCAGGAAATGGGCCACCTCGCGCGGGCTGTGCGGGTCTCCCACATCGATGATGCGCAGGCCTTGCGCGAACCACGCGAAGGGTATCTCGGTGCCCGTCACCTTCTCGCACGGCTGATGACAGGCGGTCATGGGCGGGCTCGGCGCGCCCTCGATGCCCGGCACCTGGAAGCTGCCGACTGGCGCCGGGTGGCGCTCGTCGGTGATGTCGACCATCCACATGAAGGCTGCCACGTCCGTTTCCTTGCGCTGCACGTCCTCGTCGGCGACCACGAGGTAGCGCCGGCCGCGGATATCGAACGGCAGCGGCAGGGCCGTGTGCGTCGGGCAGGTGAACGGCGGCGACCAGTCGAGGCCGGAGACGAGCTTCGGCGCCCCCATGTCCGCGATGTCGAGGATGACGAAGCCCGCGAGCCAGTAGCTGGTGTAGAGCCGGTCGCCCAGTCGCAGCGGATGATGGCAGCGGTGCGCATCCCTGGTCCAGGTCGGCTGCTCGCCGCCGGCGGTCCATTGGCCCGGCATCCACCAGCGGCCGACCTCCGTGGGGCGGGCCGGCTCCTTCAGGTCCATGATGAGGACGATGGTGCCCACGTAGCCCTCGAGCGTCGCCGACAGGTAGGCGTAGCGGCCGTCGAAGTCGAAGCGGTGCACGCCCTTGCCCGCAGTGGTCCAGCGCGTGATCTCGCGCGGGCGTGCCGGCGTCGACACGTCATAGATGCCGATGCCGCCCTTGAACTCGGGCGGCACCGGGCCCGGGTCGGCGCCGTTCACCTCGTGGTTGACCACCATCAGGCCGTTCCCTACCCGCACCTTGTGCGAGTGGGTGCCCGGCGGCATGCCGATGGTGGCGAGCTGGCGGCAATTCTTCGGATCGCGCACGTCGACGACGGAGGTGCCGTTGGGGCTCCGCATGTGAGCGATGTAGGCGATGCCGCCCTCCACCACCACCTGACCGCCGCCGGCGCAGTCGAAATATCCCACCTGGCGAAGCCCGACCCCGGTGCCCATGAACGTCCTCCCGGCTCCATTTGCCGCCGGCAGTCTAGCCCATGCCGGCGCCGGCGTGAGCCCGCCCTGTCGCGACGGCGCATGGCGCGACGGCGCATGGCTGGCACGCGTGAGCCCGTCGGGGTAGCCTTGCTTCATGCTGTCGGATGATGAGCGCCGGTTCCTCGGTGAGCAGCGGGTCGGCCATCTGGCCACAGCCGACCGCAATGGCGCTCCCCATGTCGTGCCCGTGTGTTTCGCCGTTGCCGGCGGCAGCCTCTATGTCACGGTCGATGCCAAGCCGAAGCGGCAAGGCCCGCTCAAGCGCATCGCCAACATCCTGGAGAACCCGGCCGTCGCCTTCATTGCCGACCGCTACGACGAGGACTGGTCGCGGCTCGGCTGGGTGATGCTGCGGGGCCGCGCGGAGGTGCTGCCGGCGGGCCCGGAGCACGACGCCGCCCAGAGTCTGCTGCGCTCCCGCTACCCGCAGCTTCGACGCATGCAGATCGGCGGCCTGCCGGTCATCGCTCTGCGCATCGAGACGGCGACGAGCTGGGGTGATCTTCTCGCCGGTCCAGGCACTTGAGCCCCTCGGAGAGGCGGCTGCAGTGATCGCAGACGCGCCCGAGGAGGGGCTCGCGGTGCATCCCATGCGCGACCGCATTGACATAGATCAAAGCATCGGCGCGCCGCGGTGCGATGAATTTCTCCATCCGGGTGGCAATTTTCCAGGCACATCGTGACTACAGGCCTGCGCAATCAGACGATCCTCTTCGTCTATGGAGAGATCGATCGCTTCGTGGTCGAGCTGCAGCAGGCGCTCGACGAGGCGGGCGCCGATTCCGTCATTGCGCGAACGCCAGGCGACGCAATCAATGCGCTCGCGCGCTTCGAGTTCGATGGCGCCGTGATCAACTACCTGCAGGAGCATGCCGAATACGGCGAGCTGGTGCACGCGCTGGCCGGGCTGCCGACGCTCGTGCTCTGCTCGCCTCTGACGCCGCTCTCTGCGCTGACCAGAATGCCGATCCTTTCGAAGCCGGTCGCGCCGGGTGCGGTTCTGACCGCGCTGGCACGCCTCCTTCGTTCCGCGGCCGATCCACAGGGCGGCTGACCCCGCACCGGCTGCGGCGGCCGCATCGAGCGACGAAATCGTGCTATGTGTGCTCGCGGAACGAGCATCCCGTCTGCGCCACCAGGCGCATAGGCTCTCGAAGAGGAGTGCGGGACGATGGCGCACTGCAGGGGAAGGCACAAGGATCGCTACGCGTGCAACAGCGTCGTCTATCGCTGCAAGAAGTGCAACGCGGTAGGTTGCGACCAGCGCGAGGCGGCGGAGTGCACCAGTCAGAACTTTCAGCGCGGCAAGTGCAGCAAGTGCGGCGCCACGGACAAGGAACCGGCCTAGCCTCGCCGCCGGCCGAGCCGCGACCGCACGCGCTTGCTGCCCCGCGCGGATCATGGTGCGGCTTCGCCTGCCACGCACCGGCCCGACCTCGCCCCCCGCCCGTCCCTTCCTTCGCGACCGAGGCGACAGGCAAACCGCCTGCGTGTTACGCTGACGGCCGAGCATCCGGCACACAATCGCAGGAGAGACGGCATGAAGGTAGGTGCCTACTACTTCCCGACCGACTACGGCATCGACATCGCCGAGCTGGCGCGGGCGCTGGAGGATCGCGGCTTCGAGTCCTTGTTCGTGTGCGAGCACACCCACATCCCCGTCAGCCGGCGCACACCGTTTCCCGGCGGCGGCGAGCTGCCCAAGCGCTACAAGCACACGCACGACCCGTTCGTGGCCCTGTCGTTCGCGGCTGCCGCCACCAGGACCCTCAAGCTCGGCACCGGCATCTGCCTCGTGCCGCAGCGCGACCCGATCGTCACGGCCAAGTCGGTGGCGAGCCTCGACCGGGTCTCCGGCGGGCGCTTCATCTTCGCCATGGGCGGCGGCTGGAACGTCGAGGAGATGGAGAACCACGGTGCCCGCTACGAGACGCGCTTCAAGCTGCTGCGCGAGCGCGTGCTGGCCATGAAGGAGCTGTGGACCAGGGAGGAGGCCTCCTTCCACGGTGAGTTCGTCAACTTCGATCCCGTGTGGATGTAT
>DASRDL010000529.1:0-5374 GCA_035652635.1 Hyphomicrobiaceae bacterium
CTCCTTCTCGGTGGCCGAGACCTTGGGGAGGATGCCCTTGATCTTGCGGTAGACCGGTGCGGTCAGCGCCACCCTCCGCAGCGGTGTGATCGACAGGCCGGCCAGCACGACCACCGGCACCCAGGCCAGCAGCCCGAGCGCGCCCGGATCGGGCTCGGCGAACTCTCCCCACAGGAGACCCGTCTGCCAGACGAGGACGGCGGCGGCCAACGCTGCCGCCCAGGCCAAGAGCGGCGCCCTGTTCATCGCAAGCGCGAACGCGCCGGCGATCAAGACGAGGAAGAATACCAGCTCCGCCATGGTTGCCGCTCCTCCGACGGCCGCAAGGCCGTGCCGTCTTTCAAGAATTTCAAGGCTATTCCCGTACCCGAAGTTGACGTAAACGTCAACTTATGAGACCCGGCCCGGCGCTCCATCCAGCCTGCCCGGTATCGTGGAATACCCGCGGTATCCCTGCTTTTCAGTATAGCTGGAGCAAGCGCCGGGGCCAAAAGCCTTCGCGTGCCGCCGCGCCGATGCCGCCGGGCGCCTCGAGCCCGCGCCTGGGACACTCTGCGTGCTACCCCTCCTTCTTCGACTCGGGGCCGGGGGTGGCGGCCTTGCCCCGCGCGAACATGTCGGCGGTGATGGCCGCGTACCAACCCACACTCTCCTGATAGTTCTGCTTGCGCACCTCGGCCGGCTCCCCCGGCTGCGAGACGAAGCCGCCCGACGCGGTGAGCTTGCCGTCCTGGGGAGTGTAGTTGGCGCCGATCTTGACGTCGTCGTCGGGCGCGAGCAGCGACCAGCAGGTGTTGCGGTAGCGCGCCGGGAAGCGCTCCTTGTTGGCGAGCTCGGCCAGGATGTCGGCGGCCACCACCTTGGCTTGGCTGTTGGCGGAGAACGCCGACTTCGGCATCGGATCGGCGATTGCGGCATCGCCCAGGACGTAAACGTCATTCACCTTGGCGGACGCGAAGTTCTCGGCCTTCACGGGGCACCAGTCACCCTGCGTGCAGCCAGCCTTGACGGCGATCTCGCCGGCGCGCTGCTGGGGGATGACGTTGGCGACGTCCGCCTTCACCTTCTTGCCGGCCTTGGTGAGGATCTCCCGTGCCTTCACGTCGATGCGCGTGACCGAGAAGTCGTCGATGTCGTTGCTGAGGTTGAGCTCGACGATGTTCTTGTAGTGGCCGTTGAAGGCCTCCACGAAGACCGGCTGCTTGGAGAAGGCTTTCTTGGGATCGAGGATGATGAGCTTGGACTTCGGCTTCTTCGTCTTGAGGTAGTGCGCGATCATGCAGGCCCGCTCGTAGGGGCCCGGCGGGCAGCGGTAGGGGTTGTTGGGCGGCACCAGCACGACCGTGCCCCCGTCGCGCATGGCGGCGAGCTGGTGCTTGAGCAGCCGCTTGCCCTGCGCCGCCGTCGTGTAGGCATGCGGCATGATGCGCGAGGCCTCGCGCGAGTAGCCGGGCAGGCTGTCGTACTTGATGTCGATGCCCGGCGACAGCACCAGGCGGTCGTAGTGGTAGCTGCGGCCGCCGCGCGTCTTGACGATCTTTCTGGTTGCATCGACATCGACGGCCGTGTCGTAGACCACTTTGATGCCCAGCCGCGCGAGCCCGCCGTAGGTGTGGTTGAGCGATTCCAGCGTGCGCACGCCGCCGAGGTAGAGATTGGAGAAGAACGACGAGCTGTAGATCGGGTTGGACTCGATGAGCGTGACGTCGAGCTGGGGTGCTTCCTTCTTGAGGTAGTGCGCCACCGTTGCGCCCCCGGCCCCGCCGCCGACCACCACCACCTTGGCCGCCCCTTGCGCTACGGCAAAGGGCGACAACAGCGGCGCCGTCGCCCCGGCGGCAGCGGCACCGGCCAGCCTGCCAAATTCCCTCCTCGAAATTTCAGCCATTGACGCCTCCCTGGTGCGCCCCATGCACCGATCCCCAGCTGCCGGCCGAAAACGCCAGCGTTGTAGCTTGCGCGCGCGCATTCTAGGATGTTAGGGGCTGTTGGCAATGCGCGGCGCCAAGGGTGCCGCCGGGCGCGCCTTTCCGGGAACCGAGGAACCGGCAGGCGGCGCATGCAAGACAGCCCGTGAGTGAGGCGCATGGCCCGACCCATGGTCCGACGCGAC
Source organism: Hyphomicrobiaceae bacterium (assembly GCA_035652635.1). Classification (GTDB taxonomy): domain Bacteria; phylum Pseudomonadota; class Alphaproteobacteria; order Rhizobiales; family Hyphomicrobiaceae; genus AWTP1-13. Next base: position 2,114 of record DASRDL010000529.1, read on the forward strand.
GTGCTTGACCGACGCCAATTCGCTCTGGGAACCGCCGCGGGGCTCGCCGCCCTCGGGCTCTCGAGCTCCGGCCGCGCCCAGGATCAGCAGCAAGCCTGGGAGCAGGCGATCAAGAATATCCTGGGCGACGCCAAGCCCGTCGAGGGGAAGATCACCCTCGAGTTGCCGGAGATCGCCGAGAACGGCAACACCGTGCCCTTCTCGGTGGCCGTCGACAGTCCGATGACGCAGGCCGACAACGTCAAGGCCATCCATATCATCTCCACCGCCAACCCGCAGCCCGGCGTCGCCACCTTCCGCTTCTCGCCGCTGTCGGGCCGGGCGGCAGCCTCGAGCCGGATGCGCCTCGCCCGCACGCAGGAAGTCATCGCCATCGCCGAGCTGACCGACGGCCGCTTCCTGATGGCCAAGCGCAACGTCAAGGTCACCATCGGCGGCTGCGGCGGCTAGCAGGGACGGGACCCATGACGACCAGGCCACGCATCAAGTTGCCCGACAGCGCCAAGGTGGGCGAGGTCATCGAGATCAAGACGCTCATCTCGCACGTGATGGAGACGGGCCAGCGCAAGACGCCGGACGGCAAGCCCATCCCGCGCCATATCATCAACAGCTTCACCGCCAAGTACGCAGGCGCCGACGTGTTCGCCGCGGAGCTGCATCCCGGCATCTCCGCCAACCCCTATATCTCCTTCTTCATGAAGGTGCCGGGGCCCGGCGAGTTCGAGTTCACCTGGCTCGACGACGCGGGCGTCAAGGTGGTGGAGAAGAGCAAACTCAACGTCGTGTGACGGGTCGCGCGGCGGGCATGCGACCCGCCGCCGGCTCGGTCGCCAAGGAGGTCGGTCGCCCCATGTCGGATGAGCCCATCTGCGCCCAGAAGGGCCCCTACCAGGTCACCCTCGAGGCCGGCAAACCCTACTTCTGGTGCACCTGCGGCCGTTCGGCCAAGCAGCCCTTCTGCGACGGCTCGCACAAGGCAACGAGCCTGCAGCCGCACCGCTTCGTGGCGGAGAGCTCGGGCACCTTCAACCTGTGCGGCTGCAAGAGCACGGACGACAGACCGTTCTGCGACGGCACGCACAACGTGCTCTGAGGGAGGGATCGTTGGCCGTTACGATGTCGGGCGAGCGCATTCTGCCGGCAGACCGGGCCACCGTATGGGCGCGCCTCAATGATCCCGAGACGCTCAAGGTGTCGATCCCCGGCTGCGAGAGCCTGGAGAAGCTCTCCGACACCGAGCTGCAGGCGGTCGCCAAAGTGAAGATCGGCCCGGTGAGCGCCCGCTTCAAAGGCAAGGTCAACCTCACCGACATCGACGCGCCCAACAGCTATCGCATCTCCGGCCAGGGCGAGGGCGGCATCGCCGGCTTCGCCAAAGGCGGCGCCAACGTCCGCCTCAGCGATGCCGAGGGCGGCGCCACGCGCCTCAGCTACGAGGTCGATGCCCAGGTCGGCGGCAAGATCGCCCAGCTCGGCAGCCGGCTCATCGATTCCACCGCCAAGAAGCTGGCCGAGCAGTTCTTCACCAACTTCGCCAATGCGCTGGGTGGCAACTCGGGGTGAGATAGTGAGTGGTGAGTGAGTAGCGGCTCATCGCTTGTGGCATGGGCTGCCGCCTCTATCTCGCCAATTTACCCGGTCGCCAGCATCGGCTATTGCCTGCGGCCCATGCTGCACATCAACGACCTCACCTACCGCATCGAGGGCCGCCTCATCCTCGACAAGGCCACGGCCGGCATCCCGGCCGGGCACAAGGTGGGCCTGGTCGGACGCAACGGCTCGGGCAAGACGACGCTCCTGCGCCTCATCACGGGCGAGCTCAGCCCCGACGACGGCGGCATCCGCGTGCCGCGGGCGACCCGCATCGGCACGGTGGCGCAGGAGGCCCCCGGCGGGCCCGACAGCCTGATCGACTTCGTGCTCGCCGCCGACAAGGAGCGCGCGCGGCTTCTGGCCGAGGCGGCAACTGCCCAGGACCCGCATCGCATCGCCGACATCCACGAGCGGCTCGGCCATATCGGCGCCCACGCCGCACCGGCCAAGGCGGCGCGTATCCTCGCCGGTCTCGGCTTCGACGAGGCGGCCCAGCAGCGGCCCTGTGCCGAGTTCTCCGGCGGCTGGCGCATGCGCGTGGCGCTCGCCGCCATGCTGTTCGCAGAGCCCGACCTGCTGCTGCTCGACGAGCCCACCAACTATCTCGACCTCGAAGGCGCGCTGTGGCTCGAGAGCTACCTCGCCGACTATCCGCACACGGTGCTCATCGTCAGCCACGATCGCGAGCTCCTCAACCGCGCCGTTGGCTCGATCCTGCACCTGGAGCGCGGCAAGCTCACGCTCTATTCCGGCGGCTACGATCGCTTCGAGGAGGCGCGGCGCGAGAAGCAGCGCCTCAACCTCAAGCTCAAGAAGAAGCAGGACGACGAGCGCCGCCACATCGAGGCGTTCATTACCCGCTTCAAGGCCAAGGCCTCCAAGGCCAAGCAGGCGCAGAGCCGCATGAAGGCGCTGGCCCGCATGCAGCCGATCGCCGAGCAGATCGAGGAGCGGGTGGTGCCCTTCTCCATTCCCAATCCGGCCAAGGCGCTGGCGAGCCCGCTCGTGCGGCTGGAGGGCGCCTCCGTCGGCTACGTGGAGGGCGCGCCGGTGCTGCAGGGCCTGGACCTGAGGCTCGACGCCGACGACCGCGTCGGCCTGCTGGGCGCCAACGGCAACGGCAAGAGCACGTTCGCCAAGCTCGTCGCCGGACGCCTCGCGCCCATGGCCGGCAACCGCTTCGCCTCGCAGAAGATGGTGGTCGGCTACTTCGCCCAGCACCAGATGGACGATTTGGCCCCGGGCAAGACGCCCTATCAGCACATGCTCGACCTGATGCCCGATGCCACCGAGGCGCAGCGCCGGACGCGGCTCGGCACGCTGGGCTTCGGCGCCGACAAGGCCGACACCCGCGCCGAGCATCTCTCCGGCGGCGAGAAGGCGCGGCTGCTGCTGGCGCTCGCCACCTTCCATGGGGCCCACCTGCTGATCCTCGACGAGCCCACCAACCACCTCGACGTCGATGCGCGCGAGGCGCTGGTGCGCGCCCTCAACGACTACGAGGGCGCGGTAATCCTCATCACCCACGACCGGCACCTGATCGAGGCCTCCGTCGACCGGCTGTGGATCGTGCGCGACGGCACGGTGAGAGCGTATGACGGCGACGTCGACAGCTATCGCGCCGAGTGCCTGGCCGAGCGCGGCACCGAGGCGCCGCGCGGCAGGAAG
>DASRDL010000530.1:0-4388 GCA_035652635.1 Hyphomicrobiaceae bacterium
GGCACCTTGGAGTTGCGGCATTCCACCGACACCTGACCGATGCTGCTCTTCGCCAGCGCCGGGAAGATCGCCTCGTACTGGCGCCACTCCTGCCCCAGCGTCGCCTTCCAGTCGATGTTGGCCTTGATGCCGTAGCCGTAGCAGATGTGCACGGCGGTGGTGCAGGAGAGGCCGGCGGCGGCCCGCTCCAGCGCGGCGATGCCCCAATCCGTCACCTCGCCCATGAACACGTTGAAGGCCGGCTCGTCGAACTGGATGACGTCGACGCCGTCGGCCTCGAGCGCCCGCGCCTCCTGATTGAGGAGGTCGGCGAACGCCATCGCCATCCTGGCCTTGTCGCCATAGTGGCGATCGGCAATGGTGTCGGCGATGGTCATGGGGCCGGGCAGCGTGAACTTGAGGCGGCGCCTGGTATGCGCACGCGCAAGCCGCGCTTCCATCGCGTGCACGCGGCCCTTGAGCCGCACCGGCCCCACCACCTGCGGCACCATGGCCTTATAGCGGTCGGCACGGATGCCCATCTCCACCTTGTTGGCGAAGTCGATGCCCTCGATGCGCTCCAGGAAGCCGTGCACGAAGTGCTGGCGCGCCTGCTCGCCGTCGCCGACGATGTCGATGCCGGCATCCTCTTGGCTCTTGATGGCGAGCAGCGTGGCATCGGCCTTGGCCTGGTCGAGCTCGGCGCCTTCGAGCCGCCAGGGAGCCCACAGCCTGTTGGGCTCGGCGAGCCACGCTGGCTTGGGCAGGCTGCCGGCGATGGTGGTCTCGAACATGGGGCTCCTCCCTGGACGGCCGGTGCGTTTGCCGGCAAAGTCGCTTTGATCATAGCCGACGCGCGGCCCCGCGACAGCCTTTGGGGGCCGTCCCACGGCGGCAGCGCAGGCAAAGCGCGACGGGAGGCGCCCAAGCGATGTTCTCACCCACCGAGGCTGCGCGGTTCATCGACCAGGCCCACCGCCAACGCGCGCGCTACCAGAACCTGCCGGAGGCCCTCGCTCCCACCACCTTCGACGAGGCCTATGCCGCGCAGGAGGCGCTCGTGGCGCTGTGGGAGCCCAAGCTCGGCCCCGTTGCGGGGCGCAAGATCGCCGTCACCACCAAGGTGATGCAGGAGCTGATGGGCATCGATCACCCCTGCGGCGGCAACATCTTCGCCTCGCGCATCCACCGCTCGCCGGCCAGGATCGCCAAGGCCGACTTCGTCAACGTGCGCATCGAGTGCGAGCTGGCCGTGCGGCTGGCCCGCGACCTGCCCAAGGGGTCCGCACCCCACACGCGCGAGAGCGTGCGCGAGGCGGTCGGCGAGGTGATGGCCGCCTTCGAGCTGATCGAGGACCGGCACGCCGACTACAAGAGCTGCAAGGCCCTCTCCCTGATCGCCGACAATGCCTGGAACGGCGGCATCGTCATCGGTGCCGCCAGGCCGCCGCCGGCGGGCTCCGACCTCAACGGCATCCGCGGTGTGCTGGAGCGCAACGGCAAGGAGGAGCTCTCCGGCAAGACCGACGATCCCATGGGTGCGCTGGCGTGGCTTGCCAACCTCGCGGTCTCGCGCGGCCGGCCGATGACGGCGGGCATGGTCGTGATCACCGGCAGCCTGGTGGTGACCGTTGACATTGGCGTGGGCGAGCGGCTCGACTTCGCCATCGACGGCATCGGCGAGACGTCCATGACGGCGGTGTAGATGGGGCTTCCCTTTCCCCACTCCGACCCTCTCCCCGCAGGCGGGGAGAGGGAGATAAGGATGACGCGATGAAGTTTGGCATCTTCTACGAGCTGCAGCTGCCCAGGCCGTGGAGCGATGGCGACGAGCATCGGCTCGTGCAGGACGCGCTGGCCCAGGTGGAGCTCGCCGACCGGCTCGGGATCGACTACGCCTGGGCGGTGGAGCACCACTTCCTCGAGGAATACTCGCACTGCTCGGCCTCCGAAGTGTTCCTCGCCGCCGCAGCCGCCCGCACCCGGCGCATCCGGCTCGGCCACGGCATCCGCCAGGTGATCCCCAACTACAACCATCCAGCGCGCACCGCCGAGGCAGTGGCCATGCTCGACCTCGTGTCGGGGGGGCGCGCCGATTTCGGCATCGGCGAGGGCGCCACCAGGCTCGAGCTCGGCGGCTTCAACATCCCGGCCAAGGAGAAGCGCGCCATGGCGCTGGAGGCTGCGGCCGAGATCGCCAACATGATGGTGATGACGCCCTATCCGGGCTTCGAGGGCCGCGGCTTCAAGATGCCGGCCCGCAACGTCATCCCCAAGCCCGTGCAGAAGCCGCACCCGCCCATGTGGATGGCATGCACCAACCGCGAGACGATAAAGATCGCGGCGAGCCTCGGGCTCGGCGCGCTCGCCTTCTCGTTCCTCGACGAGGCCGAGGCGCGCACCTGGAGCCAGGTCTATTACGACATCATCAAGAGCGATGCCTGCGTGCCGCTGGGCTACAGCGTCAACGCCAACATCGCCATGGTGTCGGCCTTCTCGCTGCACGAGGATGCGGCCGAGGCGGCGCGACGCGGGCAGGAGGGCTTCGAGTTCTTCCGCTACGCCATCTCCGCCCTCGTCACCAACGACACGGTGCCTGGCCGCTCGCGGCTGTGGGACGAGTTCCAGAGCCAGCGCAGCAGCGGCGCCATCGCCGAGAACTACGCGGCGACCGAGAGCCTCGCCGGCGCCTTCCAGGCCTCGCCGGGCATCGGCACGCCGGCCGAGTTCCGCGCCCACGTGCGCTCGTTCGAGGCGGCCGGCGTCGACCAGATTATCCTGCTACAGCAGGCCGGCCGCAACCGGCACGAGCACATCTGCGCCTCGCTCGAGCTGCTGGCGCGCGACGTGCTACCCGACGTCAAGGCCGGCGCCGCCGAGCGTGAGGCGCGCAAGGCCGAGGCGCTCGCCCCCTACATCGCCGCGGCGCTGGCGCGCAGGAAGGCGAGGCCGCCGCTCGCCGATGCCGACATCCCCATCGTGCGCGCCTCCGTGACGAAACCGATGGTGAACCGGTAGGCCCTTTCGGCGCGAGCTGGCCAGGGTGTGGGGCAGGCTCGCTCGCGGCCTGTGGCAATGGCGGGGCCGGTGCGGTGACCGCTGCCCAACGTTGCGTCACGCGCCCCAACGAGGGACCGTGCTTGCTCGCAGGCGTCGGCCACGTATACTCGCTGGCGGAAAACGGGGTGTGTCGTCTCATTTTCGGGAGCGCCACATGGACGCCGAGGGGGGCAGGCTGCCGCTCGCGGGCGAGGTCGCCATCGTCACCGGCGGCGCCAAGGGCATCGGCTACGCCATCGCCGCCGATCTGGCGGCGCGGGGTGCCGCAATCGTCGTGGCCGATCTCTCCGGAGCGGAGGAGGCAGCCGGGCGCCTCTGCGCGCGCGGCCACAGGGCGGTGGGGCTTCGGGCCGACGTGGCCAGCGAAGCCGACACCGACGCCATGGCCGCCCTCGCCGTGCGCGAGCTCGGCGGCATCGACATTCTCGTCAACAACGCCGGCATCTACTCGACGCTGAAGCCCCGCCCCTTCGAGGCGATCGACCCGGCGGAGTGGCGCCGGGTGATGGAGGTCAACTCGTTCGGCATCTTCCTTGCCTGCCGCGCGGTGCTGCCGGCGATGAAGGCGCGCGGCGGCGGGCGCATCGTCAACATCTCCTCGGGCGTCGCCTTCAAGGGCAATCCGCTGATGGCGCACTACGTGGCGAGCAAGGGTGCGGCGGTGTCGCTCACGCGCGCGCTCGCCACCGAGCTCGGGCCCTACAAGATCCTGGTCAACAGCGTGGCGCCGGGCTTCACGCTGTCCGACGGCGTGCTCGCGAACCGCGAGCTGGCCGAGGGCGTGCGCACGCCGTCGACGAGGAGCCGCGTGCTGGCGCGCGACATGACGCCGGCCGACATCGTCGGCGCCGTCGCCTTCTTCGCCGGGCCCGACTCGGCCTTCATCACCGGCCAGACGTTGGTGGTCGACGGCGGCGCCTACTACCATTGAGCCAACGCTGAGCGATAGGACGCACGACCCAATGGCCGCAACGATCCCCGTCATCGACCTTTCGAGCGCCCTCTCCGGCGACCCCGTGGAGCGGCTGCGCACGGGCCGGGAGATAGACCGCACCTGCACCGAGATCGGCTTCTTCACCATCACCGGCCACGGTGTGCCGGCGGAGACGATCCGCGCCCTCAACCGCGAGGCGCACGCCTTCTTCGCGCTGCCGATGGAGGAGAAGGTGAAGGTGATGCCGGCCGACATCAAGAGCCCGCGCGGCTACAAGCCGGTGGGCTACGAGGCGCTGGGCCACGGCAACGCCAACATGACGCCGCCGGACCTGAAGGAGTACTACCACTTCGGCCGCGAGAGCTGGCCCGACGAGCCCTACTACACGAGCGCGGAGGGGCAGCGCTACTTCATC
>DASRDL010000531.1:0-2442 GCA_035652635.1 Hyphomicrobiaceae bacterium
GACGTCCACCTCACCGGAACCAAATTCGGCTGCGGCATGGGATTGTGCGGCGCCTGCACGGTGCACATCGACGGCGCCGCCGCCCGCAGTTGCGTGACGCCGATGTCGGCCGCCGCCGGCAAGTCCATCGTCACCATCGAAGGACTCGCAGCCGGCGGCAATCACCCGCTGATCCAGGCCTGGAAGAGCTGCAATGTCCCGCAGTGCGGCTATTGCCAGACCGGCCAGATCATGCAGGCGGCTGCCCTCCTCGCCAAGAAGCCCGCGCCCACCGACGCGGAGATCACCGAGGCCATGTCCGGCAACCTCTGCCGGTGCGGCTGCTACCAGCGCATTCACGCGGCCATCCGCGCCGCTGCCAAGGGAGCGTGACATGACCGAGCTCTCTACGCACAGCAAGTTCGAGATCAGCAACGTCAGCCGGCGCGGCCTGCTCAAGGGCATCGTCGCCACCGGCGGCTTCGCCCTCGCCGTCCAGTTCCCGGCGGTCAAGGGAGCGCTCGCGGCCTATCCGACCGGCGCCGAGGCGATGCCCCACGGCGTAGTCAGCAATCCCAAGGTGTTCATCGCCATCGCCGGGGACGGCACGGTCAGCATCGTGGCGGCGCGCGCCGAGATGGGCACCGGGGCGGCGCGCACGGCGCTGCCGATGATGCTCGCCGACGAGCTCGAGGCCGACTGGGCGCGCGTGCGCGTGGTGCAGTCGCCGGGCGACGAGCGCACCTACGGCAATCAGGATACCGACGGCTCGCGCAGCGTGCGCCACTGGATCCAGCCCATGCGCCTGTGCGGGGCCTCCATGCGGCAGATGCTGGAGACGGCTGCGGCCGCGAAATGGAAGGTGGATGTGGGCGAGGTGCAGGCCCAGCTGCACGAGGTGGTGCACAAGCCCACGGGCCGCAAGCTGGGCTACGGCGAGCTCGCCGCCGCCGCGGCCGCGCTGCCGGTTCCGGCCGCCGACAAGGTCAAGCTCAAGGAGGCGAGTGCCTTCCGCTACATCGGCAAGGGCACGGTGCGCATCTCCGACCTCAACGACATCACCACCGGCAAGGCCGTCTACGGCCAGGACGTCATGCTGCCCGGCATGAAGTTCGCGGTCATCGCCAGGCCTCCCGTGGTGGGCGGCAAGGTCGCCTCGCTCGATTCGAGCGCGGCTCTCAAGGTGCCGGGCGTCGAGAAGATCGTGACACTGCAGCCGACGCCGGCACCCTACAAGTTCGCCCCGCTCGGCGGCGTGGCGGTCATCGCCAAGAACACCTGGGCGGCGCTCAAGGGCCGCGAGGCGCTCAAGATCACCTGGGACGACGGGCCCAACAAGTCCTACGACTCCAAGACTTATCGCGCCAAGCTGGAGGAGGCGGTCAGGAAGCCCGGCAAGGTCGAGCGCAATGTCGGCGATGCCGAGAAGGCGCTGGCCTCGGCCGCCAAGGTGATCGCGGCGGAGTACTATGCGCCGCATATCCACCACGCCACCATGGAGCCGCCGGCCGCGGCCGCGCGCATGAACCATGGCCGCTGGGAGGTGTGGGCGCCGGTGCAGAGCCCCGGCGGGGCCCGTGAGGACATCGCCGCCGCGCTCGGCATCACCACGGCGGAGATCACCCTCTATCCCACGCTGCTCGGCGGCGGCTTCGGCCGCAAGTCCAAGTGCGACTTCGCCATCGAGGCGGCCCTCCTGTCCAAGAGCCTGGGCGGGGCGCCGGTCAAGGTGGTGTGGACGCGCGAGGACGACGTCCGGCACGGCTTCTATCACACCGTGACGGCCGAGCGGCTGGAGGCGGGCGTCGACGCCAAGAACAAGGTGATCGCCTGGCGCCACCGCAGTGCGTCGCCGTCGATCCTGTCCACCTTCGCGCCCGATCCGAAGCACCCCTTCGACATCGAGCTCGGCATGGGCTGGGTCGACACGCCGTTCGACGTGCCCAACATCCGCATGGAGAGCGGCGAGGCGCAGTCCCACGTGCGCATCGGCTGGTTCCGGTCGGTCAACAACGTGGTCAACGCCTGGGCGATCCAGTCGTTCGTGGCCGAGGTCGCGCATCAACTGGGCAAGGACCCCAAGGACTTCCTGCTCGAGCTGATCGGCCCGGCGCGCATCGTCGATCCCAGGAAGGAGGTGACGACGCCGTGGTGGAACTACGGCGAGCCGTTCGAGACCTTCCCGATCGACACCGGGCGCCTGCGCAAGGTGACGGAGGTGGCGGCGGAGCAGGCCGGCTGGGGCAAGAAGCTGCCCAAGGGGCAGGGCCTCGGCATTGCCGCGCACCGCAGCTTCGTCACCTACATCGCCACCGTCGTGCACGTGGAGGTGGGAGAGAAGGGCAAGATCACCATCCCGCGCGTGGACACGGCGATCGACTGCGGCTACTGCGTGCATCCCGAGCGGGTGCGCTCGCAGCTGGAAGGCGCCGCCGTCATGGGGCTCACGCTCGCCAAGTACGG
>DASRDL010000532.1:0-4248 GCA_035652635.1 Hyphomicrobiaceae bacterium
AAGACCGCACGCAGCGTTTCCTGCAGCACGATCGGCATCGACGCCTCCAGCTCCTTGTGCCGCCTCCCGCTGCGCCGGTGAGGTCAGTTCAGCGGCCCGCCGGCAATCTGCGTGCGGCGCATGACGCGGCGGAAGGGGCCGGCGTCGTGGATGGCGAGGTGCTTGCAGGCCCGGTTGTCCCAGAAAGCGATCGAGCCCTTCTCCCAGCGGAAGCGGCAGGTGAACTCCGGCCGGTGTCCGTGGTTGAGCAGGTAGTCGAGCAGCGGACGGCTCTCGGCCTCGGTCATGTCCTCGAAGCCCACCGTGTAGGAATGGTTGACGTAGAGCAGCTTGCGCCCCGTCTCGGGGTGCGTCACCACCACCGGGTGCGTGCTGACCGTCTCGCGCCAGTCGGCGTCCTCGCGCACTTTCGTCGACCGGTAGGCATTCTTGTTGGCGGCGGGCCCGGCCACCAGGCGATCGGAGTGGATGGCGCGCAAGCCCGACAGCAGCTTCTTCATGCCGACCGAGAGCGTCTCGTAGGCCTGGTACTGGTTGGCGAACAGCGTGTCGCCGCCGTAGGGCGGCACCTCGACGGCGTAGAGGATGGCGCCCATCGGCGGCTCGGGCATCATGGTGGTGTCGGCATGCCAGTCCTCGCCCACGATCTTCTTGTCGCCGGGCTCGCGCGTGATGGTGATGATCTCGGGATCAGCCTGCATGCCCTTGTAGTTGGGATGGATGAAGATCTTGCCGAAACGGCGCGTGAACGCCTTGTGCTGCTCGGCATCGAGCTTCTGGTCGCGGAAGAAAATCACGCAGTGGTCGAGCAGCGCCTTGCGGATGTCGCCGACGGTTCGCTCGTCGAGGTCCTGGCTGACGTCGACGTTGTGGATCTCGGCGCCGATTGTGCCGGCGATGGGACGGACCTCGATCTGGCTGTTGCGCATGGGGCTCCTCCGGGCTGCGTGGAGCGTTGGCGGATGCCGCATCGCTCCCTTGTTTGCCCGTCAGGCTATGGCCTGGAGCCACCCTCGGCAACAGCCGTCAACCGGAGAGCAGGGTTGCGGGCCGGGACGCGGTCAGCTGCTCGGAGCTCCGGCGCGCCAACCCCAGCGGCCGTAGCGCCAGGGCGCCATCGGGTGGTGCTCGTGCCTGATGTCGGGGGCAGGGTCGAACCCGTGCGTGCCCCAGGGGTGGCAGCGGCAGATGCGCGACAGTGCCAGCCAGGCCCCACGCCAGGCGCCGTTACGGTCGATGGCGTCGAGCGCATATTCGGAGCAGGTGGGCAGGTGCCGGCATTCCCAGCCGACCAGCGGCTTCAACGTCCAACGATAGAGGTGCACGGGGGCCTTCGCGACCGCCTTGGCCGCACCCGCCGCCAGCTCGCCCAGCCTGATGACAATGGCCGCCACGTTGCGCCTCAGGCCGACGCGGCCGCGCCGGTCTCGGCGCCAGCTTTGCTCTGGGCTTTAGCCTCGACCTTGGCAAGGGCCGCCTCGACCGCGTCGAACACCAACAGCGTCGAGGCATGCCGGGCCTTGTAGTCCTTGACCGGCTCGAGCACGGCGAGATCGGCCCACCGGCCGCCGGGAGGCGGCCCGCCGGCCTTGAGCATGCGGCGCATGGTGGCGCCCACCTCGCGCAGCTCCTCCGCGCTCGTGCCGACGATGTTGCGGCCCATCACGGAGGCCGCCGCCTGGCCGAGCAGACAGGCCTTCACCGTCTGCCCGTAGGCGGTGACGTGGTCGTTCTCGACTTTGAGATCGACCGTGACCGTCGAGCCGCACAGTTTGGAGTGCGCCGTGGCGGTGGCGTCGGCATCAGCCAGCCGCTCTGCGGCGGCGATGTTGGCCGACAGTTCCAGGATCCTCTGGTTGTAGATCTCGCTCAGCTGCGTCATCGTGGTGGCCATGCCCTTCCGCCGACCCTGCCCGGCGGTCTCGGCCAGCGCGTCCGGCTTCCTTGCCCGGGCCGTGCTGGCATACTATATCCCCGCATCATATCGTGGCACTGCCGCGGTCCCAACGGCGCACCTTGCCTCGAGGCATATTGCGTCTGCGGGGGAGGATTTCAACGCCCCAGCAACAATACGCGAGCCCAGCCGATAACAGCCATGAATGACATCGCGTCCAGGAAGGCTGCCATACCGCTGAAGCCGGCAGCGCCACGCCGGCGCCCGAGCCGCGCCGAGGTCGAGGATGCCGTGCGCACCTTGATCGCATGGGCCGGCGACGATCCCGCCCGCGAGGGTTTGCGCGACACGCCGCGCCGCGTCGCCGCCGCGTTCGAGGAATACTTCTCCGGCTACCAGCTCGACCCCACCGAGGTGCTGTCGCGCACCTTCGACGAGGCCGGCGGCTACGACGATCTCGTGATGCTGCGCGACATCCGCGTGGAGAGCCATTGCGAGCACCACATGGCCCCGTTCCTGGGTGCCGCGCACGTAGCCTACCTGCCTGGCGGCCGCATCGTCGGCATCTCCAAGATTGCGCGCGTGGTGGAGATCTTCGCCAAGCGCCTGCAGACGCAGGAGACGATGACGGCGCAGATCGCCGACGCCATCGAGGCGGCGCTGCAGCCCCGCGGCGTGGCCGTGCTGATCGAGGCCGAGCACCAGTGCATGTCCATGCGCGGCGTGCGCCAGCCCGGCGTCAAGACCATCACCACGCGCTTCACCGGCGCGCTGGAGTCGGATGCGAGCTACCGCGACCGCTTCCTGCAGATGGTGCACGGGCCCCGCGTTTGAACGCGCAGCCCCCGCCGGGAGACGTTCTCATGGCTGCCACTCCTGAGCCGCGGTTCGCCCGGCGCGGCTCCCCCGCCGAGGTCGAGCAGGGACTCGTGCTTCAGCCCAAGTTCGACGCGGACGGCTTGATCCCGGCCATCGTCACCGACGCCGGCAGCGGCGAGGTATTGATGTTCGCCTGGATGAATGCCGAGGCTCTCGCACTCACGCTCGAGACGCGCATTGCCCATTTCTGGAGCCGCTCGCGCCGGCGCCTCTGGAAGAAGGGCGAGGAGAGCGGCAACGTCCTCTCCGTGCGCGAGGTGCGCGTGGATTGCGACCAGGACGTCCTCTGGCTGAAGGCGGCCGTGGCTGGCGCAGGCGCGGCCTGCCACACGGGCGCCCGCTCCTGCTTCTACCGCAAGGTCGCGCTCGGACCGCAGAGCCGGGACCGGCCGCTCGAGCGCGCTTAATCTTTTCCTAACGCGATGCTTGCCGGCGCTGCGGTCGCTCACGCCATACTCGCGCCGTGGCCCGCCTGGCACGTCGAGAAGCCTCGAGTTAATCACTCCGTAGGGCTCGTTTAATCCCTCGGGCCTATGGTTGACGGAGCGGTAGGCAGCGAGCTTCCTCGGCCCGCCGGCAGGACCGCAACAGCACGTCCTCGGCCTGAGCCTGACGACGGACGGGCGGCACATTCGACGGCGTGGTTCGGCAGGCTCACACGGGACGGGGCTGCCCATTGCAGGCGGCGCGCCGGCGCATGAGGGGCCAGGGATGGCGGATTGCAGGATCGGTTTGGCGCTCGGCGGCGGCTCGGCCCGCGGCTGGGCGCATATCGGCGTGCTGAAGGCACTCAACGCCGCCGGCATCTATCCCGACATCATCGCCGGAACGTCGATCGGCGCCGTGGTCGGCGGGTGCTACGTCGCCGGCGAGCTGGACGCCCTGGAGAAGTTCGCGCGCGACCTCACGCGGCGCAAGGTGCTGGGCTTCCTCGACTTCAACTTCTCCGGCTCCGGCCTCATCAACGGCCAGCGCCTGTGCGACGTGCTCGACGACCGGCTCAAAGGCATCGCCATCGAGGAGATGTCCAAGCGCTTCGTGGCGGTCGCCACCGAGATCGGCACCGGCCATGAGGTCTGGCTGTCGCGCGGCCGGCTGGTCGACGCCATGCGGGCGTCCTACGCGCTGCCCGGCATCTTCCGCCCGGTCGCCATCAACGGGCGTTGGCTGTTCGACGGCGCCCTCGTCAATCCCATCCCGGTGTCGGTGTGCCGCGCGCTGGGCGCCCGCTACGTGATCGCGGTCAGCCTCGCCTCCGAGGCCGGCCGCGGCACCGTCGTCCCGCACATGGAGGCGGCACCCGATGAACCGCCGCCGCCGCTGGACGAGCCCGGCACCTTCGCCCGCAACGGCTTTGCCGTGAAGAAGCTCCTGCAGCGCCAGATCTTCGGCCGCAGCGACAACGGCCCCGGCATCTCGCGCGTGATGATGGAAGCCTTCAACATCGTGCAGGACCGCATCGCCCGCTCGCGCCT
>DASRDL010000533.1:0-2392 GCA_035652635.1 Hyphomicrobiaceae bacterium
GCTGATGAGGTAGACGATGGGATTGAAGAGGCTCACCGTCTGCCACAGCGGCGGCAGCACGCTGATGGAGTAGAAGCTTCCCCCCAGGAAGGTGAGCGGCGTGATGATGAGCAGCGGGATCACCTGCAGCTTCTCGAAGCCATCCGCCCAGATGCCGATGATGAACCCGAACAGGCTGAAGCTCACCGCGGTGAGGACCAGGAAGGCGGCCATCAGGAACGGATGGTCGATGCGCAGCGGCACGAAGAAGCCCGCCGTCGCCAGGATGATGACGCCGAGGATGATCGACTTGGTGGCCGCCGCCCCGACGTAGCCCAGCACGATCTCCATGGCCGAGATCGGCGCCGACAGCAGCTCGTAGATGGTGCCGACGAACTTCGGGAAGTAGATGCCGAAGGAGGCGTTGGCGATGCTCTGGGTGAGCAGCATCATCATGACGAGGCCCGGCACGATGAAGGCGCCGTAGGCGACGCCGTCGATCTCGGCGATGCGCGTGCCGATCGCCGCGCCGAACACCACGAAGTAGAGCGAGGTGGAGATGACGGGCGAGGCGATGCTCTGCATGAGCGTGCGCCCGGTGCGCCCCATCTCGAAGCGGTAGATGGCCCAGACCGCGCGCCAGTTCATGGCCGACTCCTGACGAGGTCGACGAAGATGTCCTCGAGCGAGGTCTGGGTGGTGGCAAGGTCGCGGAAGCGGATGCCGGCCTCGCTCAGGTCCTTGAGCAGCGTGGTGATGCCGGTGCGCTCGGCCTGGGTATCGTAGGTGTAGACCAGCTCGCGGCCGTCGTTGGCGAGCGCCAGGCGGCGGCCGGCGAGGCTCTCGGGCAGCGCCGCGAGCGGGTGCAGGAGGTGGAGGGTGAGCTGCTTCTTGCCGAGCTTGCGCATCAGCTCGGCCTTGTCCTCCACCACGATCAACTCGCCCTTGGAGATGATCCCGATGCGGTCGGCCATCAGCTCGGCTTCCTCGATGTAGTGCGTGGTGAGGATGATGGTGACGCCGGAGGCGCGCAGGGAGCGCACCACCTCCCACATGCCCTTGCGCAGCTCCACGTCGACGCCGGCCGTCGGCTCGTCGAGGAAGAGGATGCGGGGCTCGTGCGCCAGCGCCTTGGCGATCATCACGCGGCGCTTCATGCCGCCCGACAGGGTGATGATCTTGCTGTCCTTCTTGTCCCACAGAGAAAGGTCGTTCAGGACCTTGGCGATGTGGGACGGAGAGGCGGGCTTGCCCCACAGGCCGCGGCTGAAGCGCACCGTGCCCCACACCGACTCGAAAGCGTCGGTCGTGATCTCCTGCGGCACCAGGCCGATCGCCGATCGTGCCGGCCGGTAGTGGCGGACGATGTCGTGGCCGTCGACGGTGACGGTGCCGGTGCTCGCCTTGACGATGCCGCACACGATCGAGATGAGCGTGGTCTTGCCGGCGCCGTTGGGGCCGAGCAGGGCGAAGATCTCACCCTTGCGGATCTGGAGATCGATGGGCTTGAGCGCCTGAAGGCCCGAGGCGTAGGTCTTGGAGACGCCGTCGATTGAGATGATGGGCTGCACCATGGGGTCGCGACTGGGTTCCTCGAATGGTCAAAGCTGCGGCGCTACCATCGTGGCGGATGCGCCGGCGAAATTGGCCAAAGCCGATATGCGCTAAACTTCGATCGTGCCCTCGGCGATGCGAACAGCGTGTCCGCCGATGCGCACCGTTGCCAGCTTGCCGGCCTCCACCTGCAGCGACAGGTCGATGCGGCTCGGCCGACCCATCTCGTAGCCCTGCTCGATGATACGCTTGTGCAACCCGTCGGGTAGCTCGTCGAAGCGGTGGACGACGCCGGCGAAGCCGGCGGCGGCCGAGCCGGTGGCCGGGTCCTCCGCCACGCCGTGCTCGGGCGCGAACATGCGGGCATGGAACGACGACGTGGTGTGCACCGTCTGCCGACAGTAGAGGAACGCGCCGACGCCGCCCTGGAACGCGGCGCCCCAGTGCGCCGGCGCCACCCGCGCCTTGGCGATCGCCTCGAGCGAAGCCACCGGCACGAAGGCGAAGATGTTGCCGGCGGCGATGCGCGTCGGCCGGTGGTTCTCGAAGCCGATCTCGGCCGGGATCAGCCCCAGGGCAGCCGCCAGGCGGTCGGCCGCCGGGATCGTGCCGGCGTCCTGCGGCAGCTTGGGCGAGTCGAACTCGGCATAGGGCACCTTGCCGGCGCGCAGGCGCACGCCGACCCTGACGATGCCGATCTGCTCCTCGAGCACGATCAGCGCCTCCATGTGGTCGGCTGCCTCGGGTACCTTGAGTTGGGCCAGCAGCGCCGCCGTGCCGACCGTCGGGTGGCCGGCGAACGGCAGCTCGATAGCGGGCGTGAAAATGCGCACGCGGGCCGTGTGCGCCGCTTGCTGCG
>DASRDL010000534.1:0-11234 GCA_035652635.1 Hyphomicrobiaceae bacterium
CGCCGAACTTGACGGGCCTGCGCGTCTGGCGCTGCGCCACCTTCCAGATGCGCGCATATTCCAGCGGCCCGCGCCGGACGCTGCCCGTGACGTTGGGGAGCACGCGCGTCTCCAGCACCTCGAACATGATGTCGCCCGGCGCCTTGTCGCGGCTGGAGGCGGTGCGGCCGCGGCCGACGTGGTGGCCCTCCAGGCCCTGCAGGCGCTCGGTGGCATAGGCGAACCACGAGCGCCCGCCCACGTCGCAATCGCAGCGGGCATCGCCGTCGGTGAGAAGGTCGAGCCCGGCCCGCGACTGGTCCGACAGGTAGGCCGCAACCGCGTCCGTATACTGCTCGCGGAAGGCGATGTCGGTCATGGCCAGCGAGAACGGCCGGCCGGCCAGGTTCTGCACATACCAGTGCGGCCGCGGCAGCGAGCCGGTGATGGTGGTGAGCAGCGGGCGATCCTTGGAGACCGTGAGCATGGGGGGACCTCCGGCACGGCGGTGAACGCTTGCGTGTGGCTGTGTAGCTTTGGCCGGTGCGGCCGGCAACCCGCACCCGCATGACGCTGGCATGCCCGGGCGGCGCAGCTCGCTGGACCGCAGGGTGCAAAAGGTGAAGCCGCATTGCACCGATCCTGCCGCCGCTCGGTGCAATGCGCTGCGCTTTTGCACCCTACGCGCAGCCCATCAGTCAGGGCACGAAGCCGTAGTGCGTCCGCGCGAAGTCTTCCGTGATCTTGCCGTCGGCCAGGTCCTCGCGCACGAGCGCGGGGTCGCGCTCCTTGGGGTCGCCGAAGCCGCCGGCGCCGGCCTGCTCGTGGATGATGAGCGCATTGTTGGGCACGGTCATCGTCACCTTGCCGGGCAGGGGGCGGCGCTCGTTGCCGATTTCCAGGAAGTTGCGCGAGCGGCCGCCCGGCTCGCCGCCGGCGAGGCCATAGGGCGCGAAGGCCACGCGGTCGGTGCGCATCTGCAGGAGCGCCTCGGGTGCCAGGATGCGGTAGGAGCGCCGCAGTCCCACCCCGCCGCGCCACTTCCCCGCGCCGCAGCTGTCGGGCACGAAGGCATACTCCTCCACGCGCACCGGGTGCTCCGCCTCCATCACCTCCACCGGCATGTTGGAGAGGTTCTGCGAAGCGTTGGTGACGGCCTCGAGCCCGTCCTTGTCGGGCCGGCCGCCCCAGGCGCCGCACACCATGTCGACGATGATGAAGGGCTTGCGGTTGGGTCTCAGCCCGCTGATGCAGATGACGCTGTTGCCGCCCTCGCCGGCGGCCGGCACGCGGTCGGGCACGATCCGGGCGAGCGCGCCCAGCATGGTGTCGAACACGCGGTAGCCCGTGAGGGCGCGGGCGGCACACGGGCCCGGCAGCACCGGGTTGAGCACGGAGGCCTCCGGCACCTTCACCTCGATGCAGCGGAACACGCCGACGTTGTTGGGGACGTCGCGCGAGAGCACGCAGCGCACGCTCAGGTAGGTGAGCGAGCGCGTGAAGCTCAGCGTGGCGTTGAGCGCGCCCTTCACCTGGGGGCTCGAGCCCGCGTAGTCGACCAGCAGCGTGCCGTCCTCGCGCACGGTGATGGCGCACCTGATGGGGATCGGCGTATCGGAGAAGCCGTCGCTGTCCACGTGGTCGGTGAACTCGTAGCGCCCCCTGGGCCACTGCCTGATCTCGGCTTTCGTCAGCCGCTCGGCGTAGTCGAGCAGCTCGGCCATGTAGGCCTCGACCTCGTCGGCGCCGTAGCGGGCGAACAGCTTCTCCAGGCCCCGCTTGCCCACCTGCGCTGCGGCGAACTGGGCCGAGAGGTCGCCCCACACCCGGTCGGGCACGCGCACGTTGATCTTGATGAGCGCGGCCAGCGTCTCGTTCAGCACCCCGCGGTCGTAGAGCTTGAGGGGTGGGATGCGCAGGCCTTCCTGGTAGATCTCGGTGGAGTCCGACGCGTTTGAGCCCGGCACGCGGCCGCCGACATCGGTGTGGTGGCAGATGACGACCGCGAACGCGCGCCGCCTGCCCTCGTAGAACAGCGGCACGAACATGAAGATGTCGGGCAGATGCATGCCGCCGTGGTAGGGGTCGTTCATGATGACCGCGTCGCCCTCGGCGAGGTCGTCGCCATACTTGGCGAGCACGGCGGCCATGGCCTCGGGGATGGCGCCCAGATGCTGGGCGATGGTCTTGGCCTGCGCCACCATCTGCCCGTCGGCGGCACACAGCGCGGCCGAGAAGTCCATCACGTCCTTGACGATTTCGGAGCGGGCGATGCGCACCACCGTGTAGGCCATGTCGTCGGCGATGGAGTCGAGACCGCTCTTGATGACGGCAAACGTGATCGGGTCGATCTTCATTGCTGCTCCCTGGCGGCGGCCGCGGTGGCCCTTCGCCCCTTGGGGAGAAGGTGGCCCGAAGGGCCGGATGAGGGGGCCTTTGACAATGCGGGCGCCAAGTTGCCCCTTGCCAGCTCGGCCAGATGACTTGCGGTCGCGCGTTCTACAGAGTGCCCGTGGATCGCGTCGCGCACGCGGCCGTAAGTCATGGCCTCGCGCCCTCTCCCCCGAGGGGAGAGGGACCGGTTTGGCGCTCGCGACAGGTCGGACATCGGGTCAACTCAGGTCCAGCACGATATTGCCCATCGGATCGCGGTGCACCACGGCGTCGGGAGGCACGACGGTGGTGGCGTCGAACTCCTCGATTACCAGCGGGCCGCGGCGGGGCGACGCGGGGAGCGCCGCACGAGTGACGACCTCGGTATCGACGGCGGCCGAGCCGCGGGCGAAGTGGATGGCGCGCGAGGGGGCCGCGGGCGCCCCGGCGCGCGGCGCGATGGCGAGCTCGCCGAAGTCGAGGCGCCGCTCCCTGAGGCCGCGACCGACGACGCGCAGCTTGACGAGCTCGATCGGGCTCTCGTCCTTGTAGCCGTAGGTCTTGACGTATTCGGCGACGAAGCGGGCCTCGAGCTCGGCGAGGTCGTTGCCGTCGTAGTAGACGGTGAGCTCGGTTGCCTGCCCCTCGTGGCGCAGGTCCGCCTCCCAGGCGAGGGCGGCGCGGGCGCCGGTGAAGCCGTCGGCGGCGAGGCGGCCCTCCACCTCGCGGGCAAGCTTTTCCTTGAGCCTTGCGAGATCGGCGGCCGTCAGGGCATCGAGCGGGCTGACGACGGTGTCGAGCGCAATATGCTCCACGTCGCAGGCCAGCATGCCGACGGCGCTGAACACGCCGGCGAGCGGCGGCACCACCACGCGGCGGATGCCGAGGTCGCGTGCCACGTCGAGCGCGTGGATGCCGCCGTTGCCGCCGAAGGCGACGAGGGTCAGATCGCGCGGGTCGCGTCCGCGCTCGACGGTGACTGCGCGAATGGCGCGGGACATGGCGGCGTTGGCCACCGCGCGGATGCCGTGCGCTGCCTCCACCGTGCCGAGGCCGAGCGGCCGGGCGATGTGGGCCGCGATTGCCCTTTCGCTCAGGCCGCGATCGATGGCGAGCCTGCCGCCCGCCAGCGACTCGGGGTTGATGAGGCCGAGCACGACGTTGGCATCCGTGACGGTCGGCCGGTCGTTGCCGAGCCCGTAGCAGGCCGGCCCCGGCACGGCGCCCGCCGATTCCGGTCCCACCTTCAGCAGCCCGCCCTTGTCGATGCCGGCGAGCGAGCCGCCGCCGGCGCCCACCTCGGCGATGTCGATAGCCGGGACCTTGAGCATGTAGCCGCCGGCCTTGACGAAGCGGCTCGAGGTGGAGAGCCCGTCGCGGAACTCGTACTCGGACGTCATGCTCGGCCGGCCATCCTCGATGATGACGGCCTTGGCGGTGGTACCGCCCATATCGAACACGATGAGGTCGCGCTCGCGTCGCGCCGCGCCGAGCCGCGCCGCCCCGATCACGCCGCCGGCCGGGCCGGAGGCGACGATGAAGACCGGCTTCTCCCGCGCCGTGGCCGCACTCAGCATGCCCCCGTTGGAGGTGATGACGCGCACCGGCGCCGCGACGCCGATCGAACGCAAGCCCTCCTCGAGGTTGGCAAGATAGGAGCGCATGGCCACCAGCAGGTAAGCGTTGACCACGGTCGTGCTGGTGCGCTCGTACTCCTTCCGCTCCGGCAGCACGGCCCAGGACGCGCTGACGAGCAGCTGCGGGAACCTGGCGCGCAGGATCGCCTCGGCGCGCTGCTCGTGGGTGGGGTTGCGATAGCTGTTGATGAGGCAGATCGCCACCGCCTCGATGCCGGCGGCGGTGAGCTGCTCGCCGGCCGCCACCACGCTCGCCTCGACGAGCGGCTCCACGATGCTGCCGTCGGCGGCGATGCGCTCGGCGATCTCGAGCCGGTGGCGGCGCGGCACCAGCGGCTTGGGCTTGTCCCACGTCAAGTCGAACATGTCAGGCATGCGGATGCGCCCGATCTCCAGCACGTCGCGAAAGCCGCGCGTGGTGATGAGCCCGGTGCGCGCGCCCGCGCGCTGCAGGAGGGTGTTGGAGCCGACCGTGGTGCCGTGCAGCACCTCCGCGACACGGCCGGCTGGGATGCGGAGCTCCTTCAGCAGCCCGTCGAGGCCGGTGACCACCGCGCGGGCCGGGTCGTCCGGCGTGGTCGAGACCTTGCTCTCGTGCAAGACCCCGTCGGCACCCGTGACGACGATGTCGGTGAATGTCCCCCCGATGTCGACTGCGACCCGCACCCCCGCCTGCATCACGCGCAACCAGCCCTTCCCATCAGCTCTTCTCGGCGGGCGAGTGAGCGTGGGATCGCCGACCTTGTCAACTCTTCAGCGCGGAACCCTCCTCTCTACCAGGGGGAAGTCACGCGAAGCGCACCGCGTAGACGGGGGGCAGCGTGTGCGTCACGCAAGCCCAGCTGTCGCCCGCATCCTCGCTCACCCACAGGCCGCCAGTGGTGGAGCCGAAGGCGAGCCGCTCGCCCGTGGTGTCGATGGCAAGCGCGTGCCGGTAGACGACGTCGTAGGCGTGGGTCTGCGGCAGGCCCCGGCTCAGCACTTCGAAGCTCCGGCCGCCGTCGCGCGTGCGCGTCACCACCACCTTGCCGTCGCTGGGGATGCGCTTCTCGTCCTTGATCTCCGGCACGAACCAGGCGGTGTCGGGATCGCGCGGGTGCACGACCACGGCAAAGCCGAACACCGAAGGCTTGACGTCGGTGATCTCCTTGAACGTCCGCCCCGCGTCGGACGAGACGAAGATCCCGTTGTGGTGCTGCACCCACATGCGCTCCGGCGCCGCCGGGCATTGCACCAGGCAATGCACGTCCTGGGCGATGGGGTCGTTGATGAGCTCTGGGGGGACGTGCTCGGCGCGCATGCCGTGCCCGCGCTGGCTCCAGGTCTCGCCGGCATCCTCGGTGTGCCAGATGCCGCCGGTCGACACGGCGATCGACACGTGGGCCGCGTTGCGCGGGTCGACGCAGATCGAATGAATGCCGGGCAGGTCGGCGCCACCGCCCATCCACTGCTTGCGCTTGGGATGGTCCCACAGCGAGCGCACCATCTGCCAGCTCGTGCCGTGATCGCCGGAGCGGAAGAGGCCGCCGGGCAGCGTGCCGCACCAGATCACCCCCGGCTCGTCGCGGCCCCCTGCCGCCAGCGCCCAGATGCGCGCCGTGCTCCAGTTGAGCGGCCGGCCCCACATGTCGTTCTCCTCCAGGCCCTCGGGCTTGGGCGGATAGGCGGGCGTGGCGATCTCCTCCCAGCCGTTGCCTCTCGAGCGGTGCATCTTGACGCCGAAGTGGCCGTGGTCGAGCGCGGCATAGTGGGTGCCGTCGCGCGGGTCGGTGAGGGTGAGGGTGACGTTGTCGCCGAGGAAGTGGGCATCCTCGATGTCCCAGCCCGCGCGCTTGCGCGCGACGGTGAAGAGACCCTTGCGGGTGGAAACGTGCAGAGTGTCGGCCATGGGCTCAGCCCCCTGAAAGCGCTTGGAACACGTGGATGCTGCTGTTCTCGCCGACCGCGTCCGAAAGGCGCGCGCGGTCGCTGATGATGCGGCCGTCGACGAAGATGGTCATGTGTCGGCGCAGCGCCGCCTGGTCGTCGAGCACGTAGCTGCGTGCCTGCGGATTGCCGGCGAACACGGCATCCAGCACCTCGCGCACGGTGGCGCCCGGCGCCTCCGTCTCCGGGCACACCACGTGGCGCTGGATGTTGGCGGTGAAGAATACCTTCGCCATCGCTCACCTCTCGGCCAGCGCCTTGAGATTGGCCAGGCCCTCCTCGAAGTCCTTGCCCACCATCTTCTCGCAGTCGATGAACACGCCCACCACCTTGGCCAGCAGCGGCTGGGGCCCGTGCATGGCCCACGTCACCTGCGTGGAGCCGCCCTTTGGCTCGAGCGTGTAGTCGACGAGATTGCTGGCCGGGAAGGGTCTGATCATGTCGAGGCGCATGCTGATCCGCGACGGCGCCACGGACTCGATGATCTCGGTGCGGCCGGCGCCGACTTTGTCATTGCCGTCCCACTGCGACACCGCCCCCTTGCCGCTCGGTGCGCCGCTGTTGACGACCTTCATGGCCGGATCGAGCTTCTGCCACGGCGACCAGGCGGGGAAGTTGTTGAAGTCGTTGATGATGGCGAAGATCTTCTCCGGCGGCGCGCCGATGGCAATCGAGCGCTCGATGCGGAAGGTATCGGGCCGGGTGGCCGCATAGGCGACGACGCCAGCCCCGAGCACGACGAGAACGACGACGATGCGGGTAAGCATTTTCAGCATAGCTTCCTCCATTCCTATTGCTGGGTTGCGGAATGCGTGGGAACGCGGCCGGCACCCTTCCGATTCGGATGCGTCTCAGGCCTTCGCCAAATAGGCCTCGAGCTGGTCGAGCGTGCCCGTCCAGCCCTGCAGCATGCCCGCCCGGCCGGCCTCGAAGGCGGCGCGCTCGGCGGACGTGGGCTCGAGCGGCGACCACTTCACGGTGAAGGTGGTGGCACCCGCGTGCTCGGCGAAAAGGAAGGTCGTGAGCATTTGCAGGGGCCAATCGGGAGCCATCGGGTGGCGCGTGACCTCGCCCTTCGCATTGGAGAAGGAGCTGACGAGGACGACGCGCGCCGGCCGCTCGATCTCGCGGTAGACGAACTTGCCCCACAGATCGCTGCCGTCGGGTGCACGCAGGCAGTAGTGATAGGTGCCGCCGGGACGCAGGCTCATCTTGCTCGTCACCACCTTGAAGCCTTTCGGCCCCCACCAGCGCTTCATGCGCTGGGCATCGGTGAAGGCGGCGAACACCTTCTCGCGCGGCGCCTTGAAGGTGCGCGACACGACGAACTCCTCTGGCGCCGCAGAGGACGCGGCCTCCTTCGCTGCCGGCTGCCGCCCTTCGCAGTTGATCATCCATGGGATGCCGAAGCGGTCGACCAGCATGCCGAAGCGCTCCGCCCAGAAGGTCTTGGCGATGGGCATCGTCACCTTGCCGTCCTCGGCGAGGGCGTGGAAGATGCGCTCGGCCTCGGCGGGGTCGTCCACACCGATGTTGACGGAGAAGCCCTGCGGCGCCTGGTAATGTTGCGGGGGCGCATCCGAGGCCATCAGCGGGCCGCTGCGCAGCATCAGTCTGGCGTGGATGATCTTGTCCTGCCACTCCGGCGGCACGCTGGAGGCGGCGGGCGTCCCGCCGTGCGTGAGCATGGCCTCGATCTTGCCGCCGAGGACCTGCGCGTAGAACTCGAAGGCCTCACGGCATGTGCCCTTGAAGAATATGTAGGGATTTAGCTGCATCGAATGCTCCCTGGCTCTGCTCCGGCCTCCCTCGTTCCCAAGGACGCAGCTGCGGGGCTCCTTCCGACGGGCACCCGAAATTTTCTTCAGCGACTCTGTCCGGCGCCGGGGACAGCGTCGCCGCCGGTGCTGTCGCCAATGAGGCGGTCGAGCTGCATGCGGATGTGGGCCGCCTCGGCCGCCGTATTGGCGAGCGCAACGGCGCGGTCGAAGGCGACGCGCGCCTCCTCGCGGCGGCCCAACTGCATCAGCAGCGCGCCTTTCACTCCGAAGTAGTAGAAGTAGCCGGCGAGGGGCACGGCGAGCGGCTCGATCATGGCGAGCGCCGGCTCCGGTCCTTTGGTCTTGGCCACCGCCACCGCCCGATTGAGCGTGACGACCGGCGAGGGCTGCATGCGCTCGAGCGAGGCATAGAGGGCATCGATGCCCGCCCAGTCGGTGTCGGCAGGGCGCGCGGCGCGGGCGTGGAGCGCGGCAACCGCCGCCTGCACCTGATAGGGCCCGGGCTGATGGTGCCGTACCGCCTTGTCGAGCAGGGCCAGGCCCTCGGCGATCATGGCAGAGTTCCACCGGCTGCGATCCTGGTCCTCGAGCAGCACGATGGCGCCCGCGGCGTCGAGCCGAGCCGGCGTGCGGGCATGCTGCAGCAGCATGAGGGCGAGGAGGCCCATGATTTCGGGCTCGGTGGGAAACAGCCGCAACAGCAGCCGCGCCAGCCGGATCGCCTCCTCGCACAGGGGGGCGCGCACGTGCGCCTCCCCGCCGCTCGCCGCGTAGCCCTCGTTGAAGAGCAGGTAGATCATGGCGGCGACGGCGGCGAGGCGCCGCGAGCGCTCGTCTGCGCTCGGCGCTTCGTACGGCACGCCGGCCTGCGCGATACGGCGCTTGGCGCGCGTGATGCGCTGCTCCATGGCGCTCTCGCTCACCAGGAAGGCGCGTGCGATCTCCTTGACCGAGAGCCCCGACACGATGCGCAGGGCGAGCGCGATCTGCTGGGTGGCCGGCAGGTCGGGAGGGCAGCACATGAACAGGAGGCGCAGGATGTCGTCACGGTAGTGGGCCTCGTCGAGACGCTGGACGGCTGTAGCCTCGGCATCCTCCAGATCCGACAAGACTTCCTCCGCCGGCAGCGGCTCCTGCCTGGCACGTCGCCGCACCGTATCGATCGCCGCATTCTTGCCGACGAAGATCAGCCACGCGGCGGCGTCGCGCGGCGGCCCTTTCTGCGGCCAGGTCCTGAGCGCCCTGAGGCAGGCCTCCTGCACCGCCTCCTCGGCGGTGTCGAGGTCGCGGAAGTGGCGCAGCAGGGCCGCCACCGCGCGGGGGCGGGCGGCGGTCAGCGTCGCGTTGATCCAGGCGAGATCGGTCACGCCGTGCTGCTCCCGGGACGGAACAGGGCGAGCGGGCGGATCTCGTAGGCGCCGCCGGGGTTGGCCCGGCCGAGGTCCTTGGCGATTTCCAGCACCTCGTCGAGGCTGTCGCAGGTGACGATGTAGAAGCCGAGCAGCTGCTCCTTGGTCTCGGCGAACGGCCCGTCGATGACGAGCGGCGGCTCGCCCTCCTTGCGCAGGGTGGTGGCCGCCGTGGTGGGCATCAGGCGCACCACCGGTCCCAGCTTGCCGGCGCGGGCGAGCTTCTCCTGCACCGCGGCGAGCCTGGCCATGACCGCATCGTCCTCCTCCTTGCTCCAGGAGCAGACGACGTCTTCCGAGTGGTAGCAGAGGATCGCGTACTGCATCGTCACCGTCCTTCGTGTGTGCTTCTTCAAGGACGCAGGAGCATAGTCGATCCCGACAGCAATTATCCCGCTGACCGGCAAGGTCCATGCCGGCAAGCTGCGACCCGGCCGGCCCGCGCGGCGGCGTGTCAAGCAATCGTCACGGCTCGTGGCTAGGATGCAACAGTGACCTATCGCATGGCCCAGATCTCGGACACCCACCTGAGCGGCGAAAAGCCGTTCTTCGTGGCCAATTTCCAGCGGGTCGCGTCACACCTTGCCGCCGATCCACCCGATCTCGTGGTCAATACCGGCGACATGGCGCTCGACGGCGCAACGCGGGTGAGCGACCTCGAGGCTGCCCGGCGCCTGCACGAGGCCGTCCCCGCGCCGGTGCGCTTCATCCCCGGCAATCACGACATCGGCGACAGCCAGGACGCACCCTCGCACGGACTGCCGGCGATCAGCGAGCAGCGTCGCGAACGGTATGTGAGGATCTACGGGCCCGACTACTGGTCTCTCGACGTGCCGGGCTGGCGGATCATTGCCATCGACGCTCAGCTGCTCGGCAGCGACCTGGCATCGGCCGGGGAGCAACTCGAGTTCATCGCCGCCGCTTCCGCAGGCCGCGGCGACCGGCAGGTGGCGCTGCTCGTGCACAAGCCGCTGTTCCGCCTCGCCCCGGAGGAGGAGGCGATCACCGGCCGCTTCGTCAATCCGGCCCCGCGCCGGCAGCTGCTCCGGGCGCTGGGACCTGTACCGCCCGCGCTCGTGGCGTCCGGCCACGTGCACCAGCATCTGTGCGAGCCGAGGTCCGGCGCCCTGCATGTCTGGGCGCCGTCGACGGGGTTCATCATACCCGACACGCGCCAGCCGAGTTACGGCACCAAGGCGGTGGGCTACGTGGAGCACCTCCTCGAGGCCGACGGCACGCACAGCAGCCGTTTCGTAGCCGTGCCGGACCTGGTCCCCCACAGCATCGCGGATTTTCCGACGGCCTACGATCTGCCCTGATGCAGAGCCAACCGCGCCGCCCGCGGGTCGTGCTGCAATGCAAGAAAAACCGCGAGGGCTTCCCAGGAGGTCTGGGAAGCCCGCGCAGCAGCCTTTGAGGCTCGGTGCTGAGCCGACGTCAGAACGTCATCTTGCTCAGACGGTCGAACAGGGCCTTGGCATCCTGCTCGTCACCGGCCTGGCACGCGTCGTAGGCGCGCAGGGCCATGCGGCTCACGCCGGCAAGCTGCTCGGCCGAGATCTTGGCATACTTCTCGCGGTCGAACTTCTCCCAGAAGTCCTTGTACATCCTGCTGCAGTCCATCTTGGTCTGCGCCAGGGCCGGGCCCGCGAGCAGGCCGAGGGCGAGGGCGGCTACCGTGAAACGCTTCATTGGGGTCTCCCTATCGCTAGCAGCGGCGGCACTCCCGCCGCTCGCTGGTCCCAGATACGGTGACACTATCCGCAAAGTTTCAGGAGCGGAGCAAAAAAATGTGCGGTCCATGCCATCCGCCGCAATGCCGTGCGTGCCACAATGGTGCCGGCAGGCAATGCTTACCGCCCTGCAGGCTACGTCCCGCTTGACCTCTTCCCGTTTCTGCCGACAGGCTAAAAGGCGAAGCCGCTAACC
Organism: Hyphomicrobiaceae bacterium; assembly: GCA_035652635.1. Classification (GTDB taxonomy): domain Bacteria; phylum Pseudomonadota; class Alphaproteobacteria; order Rhizobiales; family Hyphomicrobiaceae; genus AWTP1-13. Next base: position 11,035 of record DASRDL010000534.1, read on the forward strand.
CGAGCGTGCATCCGTCGCATCCGCGTGCTTGGCGAGAGAAGATACGGCATGCCCCTTTCCCGAAACGAACTCGTCGCGGCGCTCCAGCACACCGCGCGCGGGGACAAGGCGGCATTCGAGGCGGTCTACAAGGCCACATCCGTGAAACTTTACGGCATCGTCCTGCGTATCTTAGGGCGACGCGAGTTGGCGGACGAGGT
>DASRDL010000535.1:0-5971 GCA_035652635.1 Hyphomicrobiaceae bacterium
GGCTCGTCGAACATGATGAGCTCGGGCCGGCTCATGAGGCAGCGGCCGATCGCCAGCATCTGCTGCTCGCCGCCCGACATGGTGCCGGCCGCCTGGCCGCGCCGCTCGGCGAGCCGCGGGAACATGGCGAACACGCGGGCCTTGCTTTCAGCCATCGCCGAACGGGCGCGCGGCAGCAGCGCCCCCATCTCCAGATTCTCCTCGACCGTGAGCGAGGGGAAGATCTGGCGCCCCTCCGCCACCTGGCCGATGCCGAGGTCGCAGATCCTGTGGCTGGGCAGGCCGGTGATGTCGCGGCCGCGAAAGCTGATGCGGCCGGCGCGCGGCTTCTCCATGCCGGCGATGGTGCGGATCAGGCTCGACTTGCCGGCGCCGTTGGCACCGACGATGGCGACGAGCTCGCCCTCTTGCGCCCCGAGCGAGATGCCGTCGAGCGCCTGCGCGTCGCCGTAGAAGAGATCGAGGCCCTCGACCTGGAGGATCATGGCTTGCCATCCCGGAATTTCGCGTCAGCGAAATATCCGGGGCCCAGGGCCGAAACTTGCGAGCGCATCCTGGCGCTGGGTCCCGGCTCTCCGCGCTCTCGCGCTCCGGCCGGGATGACAGCTGTGCGCTTGTCCATCACACCGCCTCCGCGCCGAGGTAGCATTCGAGCACAGCGGGGTCGCGCGTCACCTCCTGCGGGGTGCCGGCCGAGATGACCTGGCCGTGGTGCAGCACGACGATGCGCGAAGACAGCGCCATCACCGCCCGCATCACGTGCTCGATCAGCAGAATGGTGAGGCCGAGCCTCGCATTGAGATCGCGGAACAGGGCCACCATGTGATCGGTCTCGGTGGGCCTCAGGCCGGCCATCACCTCGTCGAGCAGGAGCAGGCGGGGCGAGGTGGCGAGCGCGCGCGCCACCTCCAGCCGCTTGCGGTCGGGGAGCGTGAGCGAGGCCGCCATCGCCCCCGCCTTGGGCCCGAGCCCCAGCTGCTCGATGATCGCCTGCGCCTTGCGGCGGGCCTCGCGCACGCCGGCGCTGGCGTTGAGCGCCCCGACCACGACGTTCTCCATCACCGTGAGCCCCGCGAACGGCTTCACCAGCTGGAAGGTGCGGCCGACGCCGGCGCGGCAGATCTGGTCGGGCCGCCAGCCGTCGATACGCTGGCCGGCCAGCCGCACCTCGCCGGCATCGGCGCGGTAGACGCCGGCGATCACGTTGAAGCAGGTGGTCTTGCCGGCGCCATTGGGGCCGATCAGAGCGACGATCTCGCGCTCGGGCACGCTGAAGCTCACGTTCTCGACCGCCTTGAGCCCGCTGAAGCTCCTGGAGATGCCGGCAACCTCGAGCAGCGCCGTCATCGGCTGCCCTCGCCGTTACCGGCCGCGCTGCGCCCGAGCCCGAGGCGCCGCGCCAGCGGCGGCCACACCCCGTCGGGCAGGAACATCACCACGGCGAGCAGGCATAGGCCGTAGAACACCTGCTTGATGCCCGGCACGTCGATGCCGGCGAGCCGCATGATCTCCCCCAGCGACTCCGCCAGCGCCGTCAGCAGGAAGGCGCCGACGATCGGCCCGATGAGCGTGCCGATGCCGCCGATGATGGGCCCCAGGATCAGCTCGATCGACCGCGAGATGTGGAACACCTGCTCGGGGAACAGATTGTTGTAGTAGAAGGCGAACAGCACGCCGCCCAGCGACGTCATGGCGGCGGACAGCACCACGGCGATCATCTTGTAGCGGAAGATGTCGATGCCGAGCGCCTGCGCCGCCTCGGGGCTCTCGCGGATGGCGAGCCAGTAGTAGCCGACGCGGCTTTTCATCAGCGCGTGGCAGAGGATGAACGCCGCCACGGTCATGCCCAGAGCGACGTAGTAGAACATGACGGGGCTGCCGCGCAGGCTGATGAGATCGTTCCTCGCGTAGTTGGCGACCGGCAGAAAGAACCCGCCCGATCCGCCGAGCCAGCGCCAGTGGTCGAAGCCGATGCGGGCGAACTCGGCGAAGGCGATGGTGAGGATGGCGAAGTAGACGCCGGCCACGCCGAAGCGGAAGGCGAGCGCGCCGATCACGGCACCGGCGAGCCCTGCGATCGCCATCGCCGCCCACATCCCGATCCACGGGCTCACTCCGAAATGCACGTAGAGCGCCGCCGCCGCGTAGGCGCCGAGCCCGACGTAGAGCGCATGGCCGAGCGAGAGCTGGCCGGCGAAGCCCATCATGATGTTCCACGCCTGGCCGACGTAGGCGAAGTAGAGGATGAGGATGAGCACGGTGACGAGGTAATCGCTGGCCGCCAGCGGCAGGGCGACCAGCACCGCCAGCAACACCGCCAGCGCAGCGAGGCCGCGGCGTGGCACGCCCTCGATGAGGCTCGCGATCATGACGGCGCACGCTTGCCGAGGATGCCCTGCGGCCGGAACAGCAGAACGAGCACCAGGATGGCGAAGGTGAACATGCTCTTGGCCGAGGGCGTGAACAGCAGGCCGCCCAGCGCCTCGGTGACGCCGATGAGCACGCCGCCCAGCAGCGCGCCGGGCATCGAGCCGAGCCCGCCGGTGATGACGATCACGAACGCCAGCAGAGTATAGGCGGGGCCGAGCGGCGGCGTCACATCGACCAGAACCACCATCATCGCGCCCGCCGCACCCACGCAGGCGGCACCGATGCCGAAGGTGAGAGCATAGAGCCGGTGCACGTCGAGCCCGACCACCAGCGCACCGGTGTAGTTGTCGGCGCAGGCTCGAATCGACTTGCCCGTGAGGGTGAGGCGAAAGAAGGCGAACAGGGCCGCGGCCACCGCCAGCGCGGCGATCCCGGCGTAGAGCTTGTTGGCATCGACGATCAGCGGCCCCAGGGCGAAGCTCGCGAAGGAGTAGGAGGTCTGCACGCCCTGGGCGTCGGGCCCGAAGACGATGAGCAGCCCGTTGACCATGATCAGGGCCACGGCCACCAGGAGCATGAACTGGCTGTGCTCCGGTCGGTTGATGAAGGGATTGATGAGGCCACGCTGCATGGCATAGCCCAGCACGAACAGCACCGCGGCGATCGGCGCCATCATCACCAGCGGGTCGAGGCGCCAGCCGGTGAACAGCACCACCCCCATGTACATGGCGATGGTCATCATCTCGCCGTGGGCGAAGTTGACCACGCGCACGACGCCGAAGATCACCGACAGGCCGAGCGCCATCAGGCCGTAGACGAGGCCGGTCAGCAGCCCGCTGACGGCGACATTGAGATAGACTTCGGCGGGCACCCTGCGATCCTGCCGCGCAAAGGCCCCGGCCGGATGCCGGCCGGAGCCTGATCGACCATGTCTCAGCCGCGCTTGTCGTAGGCCGGCATCGGCAGCTCGGGCTTGGCGTTCGACGCCGCCTTCGGCGCCACGGTCACGAGCTTGCCGCCGCGGTTCTGGATGGCGGCGTTCTTCAGCGTCGTGTTCTGGCCCTTGGCGTCGAACTTGATGCCGGGGCCGATGCTGACGTTGTCCTTGATGTCGGTGGCGCGGATGGCATCGGCCAGCGCCTTGGGGTCGGTGGAGCCCGCCCGCTTGTAGGCGTCGGCGGCCACCAGCAGGGCCTCGAAGGTGTAGATGTGGTTGGTGTTGAGATTGATGTTGGGGTGGGCCTTGGCGAGCGCGGCCTCGAGCTGCTGGGAGAGCTTCTTGGTGGGGTCGTACCAGGGCACGAAGCTCAAGGGGCCGTCGGCGAGCTTGCCCAGCGTCTTCAAGTACTGGTCCTCGTACCAGCCGGGCCCCATGCTCAGCACCGCCATGGGCGTCCAGCGCTGCTTGACGAGCTCGCGCGTGAGGAGGATGGCATCGTTGAGGCGGCTCACCATGAGCAGCGCTTCGGCGCCGGTGGCCTTGGCCTTCGCCACCTCGACGGAAAGGTCGCGCGCGGCCGGATCGTAGGCGATGGTCTCCGCGATCTTGTAAGGCATGTTGGCCCGCCCCAGCGCGGCATCGATGCCCTTCTGCATGGAGGTGCCGAACGTGTCGTTGACGTGCATGAACACGACCGACTTCGGTGTGCTGCCCGTGGCCGCGAAAATCTCCTTCTGGTTGGCGAAGGCGTCGCCGAGGATCATCGGCGCCGTGGGGAAGTTGCGGAACACGAACTTGTAGCCCTGCTCGGTGATGGGCGGGGCGGCGGCAATATTGATCACGAAGGGGATGCCCTTCTGCTCCGCTACCTGGGCGATGGCCGTGGACTGGCCCGAGTCGAAGGCGCCGACGAGCAGCTGCGCGCCTTCCCCGATCAGCCGCTCGGCCCTGGCGCGCGCCACCTCCACGTTGGATTCCGTGTCGCCGTTCATGATGGCGAGCTCGGGCAGCCCCAGGTCCTTGAGGATGCCGGCGGCGATCTCCACCCCGCGCTGGCAGTCCTGGCCGATGCCGGCCTGCACGCCCGAGCGCGGCAGCAGCACGCCGACTTTGAGGGCCGCCCCCTGCGCGCGGCCGATATGGAACGGAGCGGTGCCGGCGAGGAGGCCCGCTGCGCCGATCCCGGCGGCAAAGCCGCGCCGCGTCAGGCGGACTGCGGAACGTGCGGACTGGTTCCCAGACTTGGCATTCATGGCCGTCCTCCCTTCAACCGGACCTCGGGGGCCCCAGCTCTTATCCGATTTCGAACGCCTGCCGGCAGAGCAAAATCGCCACTGAGACCTTTGACTTTGGTGGGTGCCCTGGCGAATATTGTTGCCTCTAGCAACAGATGCCGTCAACAACAATGCGGTCGCCGATACCCGAGCAGCAACAGCCCGCAGACACGGCGGAGGCGGGCGAGGCGGCTGCCCCTGCGGCCGGCCGCGCGGCGGCGCGCGCCAAGCGCAAGGGCCTGGCTCTCGGCGTGCTCGAGGAGCATCTCGGTTACTTCGCGCGCCGGCTGCAGGTGTGGATCTTCCAGGATTTCGTGCGCACGCTCAGCCCCTTCGACATCCGCCCGGCGCAATACTCGGTGCTGGTCGTCATCGAGGCCAATCCCGGGCTGTCACAGGCCGACCTCGGCGAGCGGCTGGGCATCGAGCGCGCCCGACTCGTGCGCCTGCTCGACGGGCTGGAGAAGCGCGGCCTGATCAGCCGCCGGCCGTCGCCCTCCGACCGGCGCTCGCACGCCCTGCATCTCACGGCTCAGGGCCGGCGCGACCTCGGCCCCATCAAGGCGCTCGCCGCCGAGCACGAGGCGCGGCTGGCGGCCCGCCTCGGCCCCGAGAAGCGCGCGGCACTGCTGGCGGCGCTCAGGGACTTTGCGTGAGGCCTTGGCGTTGCGACAGCGAGCCGGTCGCCGGGGCATGGCATCCGCCTCGTCAACATGGTGCACGCGGTGGTAACCTCGCGCCAACCAGCGCAGGCCAGGAGTCGCATGCCATGGAAAGGATCGTGAACCTGCACATCGAGAGGCTCCCCGAAGGGGTCTATCTTGCGACCTCGGACGACGTGCCGGGCCTCGTCGCGCAGGGACGCACGGTGAGCGAGGCCATCGAGATCGCGAGAGATGTGGCACGCAAGCTCATCGAGGCCCAGGGTGCCGGCAAGCGCAAGGTCAAATTGTCTCCGCTTGCGGATGCCTTCGACTACCCGCTCGTGGTCGGCGCGTGAAGGGCTGCCGGGATGGGCCGGCTCGGCGGGGTTCAACTATAGGCAAGTTGTCCGCAAGGGGAACCTCGGCTTCGTGTTCCATCGGCATGCAGCAGGCTCGCATGAAATCTGGCACAATCCGACCACGCGGCGCTTCACGACGATCCCTAACCATCCCGGCGACATGCCCGAGGGAACACTGCGCGATTTTGCGGGCGGCAGAGGTGACGCCGGAGCAGTTTCTGAAGTCCTGAAGCGACGAAGCTTCGGGCGAATACGTCACCTCAAGCCGTCTCCGCGAACAGCTCCCGCCCGATCAGCCAGCGGCGGATCTCGCTCGTGCCGGCGCCGATCTCGTAGAGCTTGGCGTCGCGCAACAGCCGCCCCGTCGGGTAATCGTTGATGTAG
>DASRDL010000536.1:0-3708 GCA_035652635.1 Hyphomicrobiaceae bacterium
AGACCAACCGCGAGGGCATGCGCATCGTCATCGAGCTCAAGCGCGATGCCATCGCCGAGGTGGTGCTCAACCAGCTGTGGCGCTTCTCCGACCTGCAGACGAGCTTCGGCGCCAACATGCTGGCGATCAGCGGCGGCCGGCCCGAGCAGCTCAATCTGCGCGACATGATCTCGGCCTTCACCGCCTTCCGCGAGGAGGTGGTGAGCCGCCGCACCAAGCACCTGCTCGCCAAGGCGCGCGAGCGGGCCCACGTGCTGGTCGGTCTCGCCGTGGCGGTGGCCAACATCGACGAGATGATCCGCCTGATCCGTGCGGCGCCGAGCCCGGCAGAGGCGCGCGAGCAGATGATGGCGCGCAGCTGGCCGGCCAAGGACATCGGCCCGCTGGTGGAGCTGATCGCCGATCCGCGTCACCGGCTCGCGGCCGACGGCACTATCCGCCTTTCGGACGAGCAGGCGCGGGCGATCCTCGATCTGCGCCTGCAGCGGCTCACCGCGCTCGGCCGCGACGAGATCGGCGACGAGCTGAGGAAGCTGGGCGAGGAGATCAAGGACTACCTTGCCATCCTCTCCTCGCGCGCCCGCATCGTCGACATCATCAAGAAGGAGCTCGGCGACATCAAGGCCGAGTTCGCCACCCCGCGTCTCACCGAGATCGTGGAGATGGAAGGCGAGGTCGAGGACGAGGACCTGATCCAGCGCGAGGACGTGGTGGTGACGGTGAGCCACCGCGGCTACATCAAGCGCGTGCCGCTCTCCACCTACCGCGCCCAGCGCCGGGGCGGCCGCGGCCGCGCCGGCATGCAGACGCGCGAGGAGGACGTGGTGACGCAGATCTTCGTCGCCTCCACGCATACGCCGGTGCTGTTCTTCTCCTCGCGCGGCATGGCCTACCGCATGAAGGTGTGGCGCCTGCCGGCCGCCACGCCGCAGTCTCCCGGCAAAGCGCTGGTCAACCTGCTGCCGCTCACGGAGGGCGAGAGCATCACCTCGATCCTGCCGCTGCCGGAGGACGAGAGGACGTGGGGCGAGCTCGAGCTGATGTTCGCCACGCGCAGCGGCAACGTGCGTCGCAACAGCCTGGCCGATTTCGAGAGCATCAACCGCAACGGCAAGATCGCCATGAAGCTCGACGAGGGCGACCGCATCGTGCGGGTGGCGATCTGCAGCGCCGACGACAACGTGCTGCTCACCACCGCCGGTGGCCGCTGCATCCGCTTCCCCGTCGAGGACGTGCGCCTGTTCAAGGGCCGCGATTCGACCGGCGTGCGCGGCATCCGGCTCGACGACGGCGACGAGGTGATCTCCATGGCCATCCTGCGCCACGTCGAGGCCTCGCCGGGCGAGCGCGCCGCCTACCTCAAGCAGGCGCTTGCCATGCGCCGCGCCCAAGGCGCCGAGGTGGTGGAGGGTGCGGCGACGGAGGCGGCCGAGGTGGAGGCCGAGGAGGGCGCCGAAGCCGTCGAGCTTTCGGCCCAGCGCTATGCCGAGCTCGGCGCCAAGGAGCAGTTCGTGCTCACGGTGTCGGAGCGCGGCTTCGGCAAGCGCTCGTCGTCCTACGAGTACCGCATCTCCGGCCGCGGCGGCAAAGGCATCACCGCCATGATCGTCAACGAGCGCAACGGCCGGCTGGTCGCTTCGTTCCCGGTGGAGGAGAGCGACCAGATCATGCTGGTCACCGACGGCGGCCAGCTGATCCGCTGCCCCGTGGACGACGTGCGCATCGCCGCGCGCAACACGCAGGGCGTGCGCATCTTCAAGACCGAGGAGAGCGAGAAGGTGGTCTCCGCCGAGCGCGTGCCGGAAGAGAGCAACGGCAACGGTGACGGCGTGGCCGAGGGCGGCAACGGCGAGGGGGGAAACGGCGATGGGACAGGCCAGCAGTGATCGTGCACCGGCGCTGATACATCACGTGCGCGCCGGTGCCGGCGCGCCACCGGTCGTGTTCGTGCACGGCTTCGGCTGCAGCCACACGGATTGGCGCGCGCAGGTGGCCCACCTCGCGCCCCGGCACGCCACCGTCGCCGTCGACCTGCCCGCGCACGGCGCCACGCCGGCGGGCGGGGAGGCCTGCAGCATCGAGCGGTTCGGCCGCGAGGTGGCGGACCTGCTGCGCGAGCTGGCGCTGCCGCCGGCCGTCCTCGTCGGCCACAGCATGGGCTGCCGCGTCGTCCTGGAGGCGGCGCTCGTGGCGCCATCGCGCGTCGCCGGCATCGTGCTGGTCGACGGCAGCTGCTTTGCGCCGGGAAGCGCCGACGCATTCACGAGCCGGTTCGCTGCCGGCCAGTACGGCGCCCTCGTGCGCGGCCTGTTCGAGCAGATGTTCACGCCCCGCAGCGATCCCGCCGTCAGGGCCGCCGTCATCGAGCGCGCGCTGGCGCTGCCGGCCGACATAGGGCAGGCGCTGCTCGTCTCGCTCGCGCGCTACGACGAGGACCGACTCGGTCCGGCGCTGGAGCGCGTGGCCAAGCCGCTGATGGCGCTGCAGACCACCTACACCAACGAGAGGCGCGAACGGGCGCCCTTGCGCGCCGGCCAGACCACGCCCTACCTCGACTTCATCCGCGCCAAGGCGCCGCAGGCGCGCATCGAGGTGATCGCCGACACCGGCCACTTTCCCCAGCTCGACGCGGCGGCCGAGACCAACCGGCTGCTGGCAAGTTTTGCGGGTTCTCTGGCGTAGGCCAAAGGGGCCGACCCCTTGGCCGGGTGGCGCAAGGCCCCCCGGTCAGGTCCTCTGCTTCCTTGGCGAGCTCTCGGCCGGGAGGCTCGCGGCCAAAGCTCGAAGCGCAGCGTGCGGTTGCAGGGCGACCCGTCCGCCCTTGCCCCCGCCATGCGTGTGACGTCCTCGTGGTTCTGGGCGAAACTTGGCCTGGGGCGCCGCCGGCCTGCGTGGGTGGATAATCGGCCGGGCGCCGCGCTTTTCGTTGCCGCTGCGTCGGCCTTTCGTCTAACCTCGCAGCACTTCGCCGTTCAACGCCAGCCCATCGCTCCAGGAACTCGAAATGATCGATCTCTACACGTGGTCGACGCCCAACGGGCGCAAGGTGTCCATCATGCTGGAGGAGTGCGGGCTCGAGTACCGCGCGCACCCTGTCGACATCACCAAGGACGAGCAGTTCAAGCCGGACTTCCTCGAGATCAGCCCCAACAACCGCATCCCGGCCATCATCGACCGCGACAACGGCCGCTCGCTGTTCGAGTCGGGGGCCATCCTCATGTATCTGGCCGAGAAGACCGGCAAGTTCTGGCCCAAGGAGCCGGACGCACACTGGCAGACGGTGGAGTGGCTCATGTGGCAGATGGGCGGAGTGGGCCCGATGATCGGCCAGGTGCATCATTTCCTGCGCAACGCCAAGGGCAAGGCGCCCTATGCCGAGGAGCGCTACATCAAGGAGGCGCATCGCCTCTACGGCGTGCTCGACCGGCGGCTGGCGCAAGTGGAATACATGGCGGGCGCCTACTCCATCGCCGACATGGCGACGTGGCCGTGGATCGCCCGCTTCGAATGGCACACGGTCGACATCACCAAATACGCCAACGTGCTGCGCTGGTACAAGGCCATCGCCGCCCGGCCGGCGGTGAAGAAGGGCTACGATGTGCCCATCAAGCAGCCCGGCATTCCGATGCCGGCCTGAGGAGCAACAGGAAACTTTGGCGGCGAGGTCTCTCCCATGCAGAAGAAGCCCAACTTCTCCGGCGTCATCGC
>DASRDL010000537.1:0-2449 GCA_035652635.1 Hyphomicrobiaceae bacterium
CAAGCCGGAGAAGGCCAGGATGGAGGCGGCCGTGGGCCAACTCACCACCCTGCAGCAGGAGATCGCCGGCGGCCTCGCCAAGCCGCGCGCGGAGGCCTCGGTGGCAGAGCTCGCCCAGCAGCTGGCCGAGCAGCTCGCCCAGCGGGCCAAGGCCAGGGGCGCAGCGGCCGCCCCGGCCGCGGTCTCGCGCGAGGCCGACCGCATCGCCGAGGCCAGGGTGAAGGGCTACGAGGGCGAAAGCTGCCGCGAGTGCGGCAACTTCACGCTCGTGCGCAACGGCACCTGCCTCAAGTGCGACACCTGCGGCGGAACCAGCGGCTGCAGCTGAGCCCCGACGCGTAGGCAAATGAAATGTTCGAGTTTTTCGCGGGTGTATGCGTAAGCAGCCGTTGACTCCTGCGTTCGTGACAACTATGTGAAGCCGCCGGCCGCGTTGGCTCAGGTCCAGCTCGACCGACCGGGGGCACCAGCGGGTGGCGTAGCAAATTCGCGAGTGGTCTGGCGATCTTCGCAAGAGGGCGGGTCATGGAACTCTCGAATTACGAAATCGTGCGCTATCCCTCCGGCCAGGTGGTCATCATACGCGCCGGCCTCACCCCCAGCGGCGCCCCCTCCTCGGGCCCCCGTGATGTGATCGGCTCCTTCCGCAGCGAGGGCGAGGCGCAGAGCGCGCTGGCGCGGCTGATCGCCGGCTCCGCCCAGGCGGCGCAGACGTCGAGCCAGGCCGCCTGAGCGGTTGAAAACGGCCGCCCCCGTTGGCGCAGAGGCCGCGAATCGGTTTTGTCTCTCGTTGGTGAACGCAGGCGCGGCCCGTGGCGGGCCCGGGCGTCCAAGCGTTCCATAAATCGAGGGACCCATGACCGCCAGTGCCGCGACGAAACCTCCCGCCGTCTATCTCCTGGGCGACCACCTCGACGCCGCCCTCGCCATGGGCGAGGACCTGATGACCGAGAAGGTGGCGCTTCCCGATGTGCTCGAGCCGCTCACCACCGCGCGCGTGGTGCGCCAGAACCGCGAGCTCGCCCAGTTCCTCTCGAGCGTACGCACCCTGGAGCTGACCATGACCGCGCGCCTGCTGCAGGCGCGCAAGCGGGCCGAGGAGGTGCGCCGGCACGACAGCCGGCTCAAACCGCTCGTCTCGCTGTTTGTCGCCGGCACCGCGCCGCTGGTCGATGCCGCCAACGACCTCGGCGACACCACCACGCGCGATTTCGAGACCGGCGACACCGCCTTCGCCTTCCTGCGCAGCCGCGGCCTCATCGCGCGCGACGCGCCCGGGCTCGGCGGGCTCGACCGGCTCGCCGTGGACGAGGAGTACCTGGTGGCGGGCCGCATCCGCCTCGGCACCCTGCTCGACCTCGTCGCCACGTTCCTCGATTCGCTCGACTTGATGTTCGACCTTTACGGTGAGGTCGAGATCGCGGCCGCCGGCGCGGAGGCTCGCCAGCCTGCCGCAACGTGAGCGGGGTGAGATCGTGAGATCGTGAGATAGTGAGATCGTGAGTAGCGAATAGCTCCGATCGGCAGGCATCACTGTCACGGCTTCTGGGCTGACGCCCGAGGCCGGGATGACAGCGCTTCGGGCGCTACCGGTTCGGCACTACTCTCACCCCCTGTTCAGAATCGTCACGCGGCCCACCGCCGGCTCGATCAGCAGCTCGTCGCCCGAGCGGATGAGGTCGGTCGGGTCGCCGGCGGCGAAGCGGTCGACCAGCGTCAGGCCGGCAAACGCCGCCCCTTGCGCCAGGATAGTGTTGGCGCGGTCGAAAACGATGGCCTTGGGCGCCATGCCCCGCTCCGTCATCTCGCGCAGCATCCAGGCCGAAGCGACACCGCCCTTGGCCGTCACCAGCACCAGCACCACGCCGACGTAGCTCTGCCCGTGGAGCTTGTGCGCGGGGCGCGAGAACACACCCTGAAGGCGATCGAGGTCGTAGCGGGCGGAGAGATTGTCCTTCGCCACCAGCGCCGTCCCCTGCACCGTGCCGCCGATGCCCTTGTGGCACTCGAGCACGATCGGCATCACACGATCCTCCCGGCCACCGCGCTGTCGACGCAGGCCTGCATGCCGGCGAGCGTGGGCTTGTAGCCGTAGCCGGCGATGATGTTGACGAGCTTGGCCGAGTTGGTAAGCAGACGCTGCCAGCCGTTGGCCTCGCCCATCTCGCGGGCATACATCTGATAAAAGCACACGCCCGAGGCCACCACGCCGCCGGCATCCTCGATCTTGCGCGTCAGCCCCATGCGATCGGCGGCGAACTTGATCTCGGGCGAGGTGGACACGAACAGCGTGGTGTCGGGGTGCACGCGCCGCCCGTCCAGCAGGCCGGCCAGCTCGCTCATCTCGATGAGCGAGAGCTGAGGGGCGGCGAACACCACCACGTCCACCTTGTCGCCCTTGGCCGCATAGGTTGCATAGAACGCCTCCAGGTCGGCGCTGCCGATGCGG
>DASRDL010000538.1:0-3709 GCA_035652635.1 Hyphomicrobiaceae bacterium
CGCAGCAACCGCATACGCCTGACCGGCTTCGCGCCCAGCATCAATGCGCGCCAGGCCATCCACGGCGTCATCAAGGCGAGCTTTCCCGGCCACGAGGTGGTCGACCGTACGGTGCTGGCGCGAGGTGCGCCTCCGACCGACATATGGCTCGCCGGCGTCAGCTTCATCCTGAAGCAGCTCACGTCCATCAAGGCCGGCGGACACGGGCGGCTCGAGGACCTGGGACTTTCCCTCTACGGCGAGGCCGAGGACATTGCCGGCTATCGCGCCATCAAGCAGGCGCTGGCGAGCGGCCTGCCCAAGGGCCTGAAGCTGATCGAGGACGGCGTCACGGCGCCGGTGGTCAGTCCCTTCGCCTGGGCGGCCAAGCGCATCGACGGCCGCCTGCTGCTCAGCGGCTACATCGCCAACGACAAGCTGCGCGCCGAGATCGTCGAGGCGGCGCGGGGCAGCGTTCCCGGCGTAGAGGTGGTGGACGAGATGCAGCCCGGCGAGGGTGCGCCGCAGGGCTGGGCGCCGGCGGTGCAGGCCGCCTTGCGCGGGCTGGCGCAGCTGGAGGGCGGCAGCGCCGAGATGCACGATGCGACGCTGACGGTCTCGGGCCTGGCGCCGGATGCGGCGACGGCCGACGCGTTGCGCACGGAGCTGCGTGCCGCGCTCACGGCCAAGATGAAGTTCGTCGACCAGATCCGCGCCAAGGAGCCGCCACCTCCTCCCCCGCCTCCGCCGCCGCCACAGGCGGCCGAGGCGCCGCCGGAGGTCGTGGCCAAGGCCAAGGCCTGCGAGGAGGAGATGGCCGGGCACGTCGCCAACGGCACGATCCTGTTTGCCCTCTCGAGCGCCGAGCTCGACAGCGTCAGCTTCCCCACGCTCGACAAGCTCGCAGAGGCGGCCAAAGCCTGCCCGGGCATGACCATAGAGGTGGCCGGCCATGCCAGCGCCGAAGGCGACCCGGAGGTCAATCAGCAGCTTTCGCTCAAGCGCGCCGAGTCCGTGGCCGCCTACCTGGTACGGGCCGGAGTGGACGAAAGGCAGCTGCACGCCGTGGGTTACGGCGCGACGCGGCCGGTCGCCCCCAACGACACCGCCGAGAACATGGCCAAGAACCGGCGCATCGAGTTCATAGTCCGCCCGAAGTAGAAGTGAGACGCGTTGCCGAAAGGCGAGGGGAGGGGCGCATGGAGTATCTGATCGTCAAGTTGTTCTGGTGGCTGATCGCTGCGTTCGTGCTCGGCCTGGTGATAGGCTGGATTTCCTGCAGCCGGACCGAAGCCGATAGGACTTGAAGACTGGGTGCGCCTGTCTGGCGTGGGGGCTTGAGTCATGCTCGCGTTGTTCGTGCAGACCTTGTTGTTGTTGGCCGCCGCCTACTTCATGGGCGCGGCGGTCGCCTGCGTGGTCAGGCGCAGCCTGAGTGCCGGCCGGGAGCCGGTGCCGGCCAAGGCCGCACACCCCGTCGAGCCTCTGCCGGAGCTGCGCGAGCGCAAGGCACAGCAGTCCCTAGGGCTGGCGCGCGGCGCGGTGAGCGAGGCGCGCCCGCCGTCCATAACCGTGCCTGCAGCGGTGCCGCAGCCGGTTTCGGTTACCGTTGCCGCCGGCGCGGTACCGCCGCCTGCCTCGGTCACCGTGCCGGCAGCCGATCTCGCGCACGCCCAGGATCTGAAGCGGATACGCCGCATCGATGCGGACACCGAGGGGGCACTCTACCGCCTCGGCGTCAACCGCTACGAGCAGATCGCGGCATGGCTGCGGCCCGACGTCGAGCGCATCGACAAGGCACTCGGCCTGAGTGGTCGCATCAGTCGCGAAAACTGGATCGAGCAGGCGCAGGTCCTGGCCAAGGGCGGTGAGACCCACTATGCGAACCGGCTGGCGCGCGGCTGGTCTGCCAAGGCCGGGCCGACGCCTGACGAAGGCGAGCCGCGCCGGCTTGCTGCCGGCACGGCCGCCGTCACGCCGCGCGCCTCGACCGGAGGCGCCGCCGGCGTGGCCGTCGACGTCTCGGTGGCCGCCGCGGCCGCGCCGAAGGCGCCGGCGGAGGCCACGGGGCCGGCGGTATCCGAGCGCGCGGCATTCGCCGCGCCGCGTGCGGAGGCGCCGGCGCTGGAGCCGGCCGTGCCGCTGCGTCCGGCACCACCGGCCGTGCACGACAACCTGCAGCGCATCGGCGGCATCGATGCCGAGGTGGAGAAGGTGCTCGCCGCCCAAGGTGTCAGCCGCTACTCGCAGATCGCGCACTGGTCGCCGGCCGACGTGGCGCGCATCGAGGCGCAGCTCGGCAGCACGGGCCGCATCGGCCGCGAGAACTGGATCGAGCAGGCGCAGATCCTGAGCCGCGGCGGCGACACCGCCTACTCGCGCGACTACGACAGGCGCGCACGCGGCGAGACCGGGGCGGTCGCGCCCCGCCCCGCGCGCTCCGACATCGGTGGCTTGCGCTCGGTGCGTTCGGAGGCCTATCAGGGCGCGGAGCCGGCGTCGCAGCCAGGACAGCGCGCGGACTATCGCAGCAAGGCCGTGCGCCCCGGCCAGGGCGACGACTTGAAGCGCATCCGCGGCATCGGCGTCCTGATCGAGCGCAAGCTCAACTCGCTGGGTGTGGTGTCCTACGAGCAGATCGCCAACTGGACGGCGGAGGAGATCGATCGGGTCAGCCAGTCGCTCGATTTCAAGGGACGCATCGAGCGCGAGAACTGGGTGGAGCAGGCGCGCATCCTGGCTTCCGGCGGCGCCACCGAGTTCTCGCGCCGGGTCGACCGCGGCGAGGTGGAGACGAGCCGTTACCGGCCGTAGGTCGGACAAGGGGCGAAGCCCGTAACCCGACTTTCGCGATACCATTGTCTTGTTGCGCGCCAACGCGCCGAGGCGACCTACGCCACTAACCACGAGCACCCATGGCCCGCCGCATCCGCAACATCCTCTTCATCATGTGCGACCAGCTGCGCTGGGACTACCTGTCCTGCTACGGGCATCCCACGCTCGCCACGCCCCACATCGACGGCCTCGCCGCCCGCGGCGTGCGTTTTTCGCGCGCCTACGTGCAGTCGCCCGTGTGCGGCGCCTCGCGCATGAGCTTCTACACCGGCCGCTACGTGTCCTCGCACGGCGCCTCGTGGAACGGCGTGCCGCTGAAAGTAGGCGAGACGACGCTCGGCGACTATTTGCGGCCGCTGGGCGTGCAGACCGTGCTCGTCGGCAAGACCCACATGCGCGCCGACCGCGAGGGCATGGAGCGGCTGGGCATCGACCCCGGCTCCATCATCGGCGTACGCGTGGCCGAGTGCGGCTTCGACCCCTACGAGCGCGACGACGGCCTGCACGGGCTGGGCCCCGACGGGCGCTACGATCCGCTCGTTCCCCGCTACAACCGCTATCTCAACGACAAGGGCTACGGCGGCGACAATCCCTGGCACGACTGGGCCAATGCGGCGGAGGGCGAGGGCAATCGGCTCGCCTCCGGCTGGGCGATGCGGCACGCGCGCAAGCCCGCGCGCGTCGCCGAGGAGGACTCCGAGACGCCCTACATGACGCGGCGTGCCATGGACTTCATGGCCGAGGCGGGCGAGCGGCCATGGTGCCTGCATCTCTCCTACATCAAGCCGCACTGGCCCTACATCGCACCGGCTCCCTACAACTCCATGTACGGACCGCCGGACGTCGTGCCGGTGGTGCGCTCGGAGGAGGAGCGGCGCGACCCGCACCCCGTCTA
>DASRDL010000539.1:0-2992 GCA_035652635.1 Hyphomicrobiaceae bacterium
CTCGGCCAAGCAGGCGAGGAACCGCGAGTTCCAGGCCGTGCTGCCGATCCGCGGCAAGATCCTCAACGTCGAGCGCGCCCGCTTCGACAAGATGCTCTCCAGCCAGGAGATCGGCACGCTGATCACGGCGCTGGGCACCGGGATCGGGCGCGACGACTTCGATCTCTCGAAGCTGCGCTACCACAAGATCATCATCATGACGGACGCCGACGTGGACGGCGCCCACATCCGCACGCTGCTCCTGACCTTCTTCTATCGGCAGATGCCGGAGCTGGTGGAGAAGGGGCACCTCTACATCGCCCAGCCGCCGCTCTACAAGGTCACGCGCGGCAAGTCGGAGACCTACCTCAAGGACCAGCGCGCCTTCGAGGACTACCTGATCGACACCGGCCTCGAGGAGGCGACCCTGCAGCTGGGCTCCGGCGAGGCGCGCGCCGGGCGCGACCTGCGCGACATCGTCGAGCAGGCGCGCGTCGTCGCCAAGGTGATCGAGGACGTGCACTCCCGCTACGCCCGCTTCGTCGTCGAGCAGGCGGCCATCGGCGGCGTCTTCGATCCGGGCCTGATGCAGTCGTCCGACCGCGCCAACGCCGTCGCCGCCGCGATCGCCAGGCGGCTGGATGCCCTGGCCGAGGAGACCGAGGCCGGATGGACCGGCCGCTTCGGCAACGAGGGCTACGTCTTCCGGCGCGAGGTGCGCGGCGTCACCGAGGTGCACACGCTCGACCGGGCCCTTATCGGCTCGCTCGAGGCGCGCCGCCTCAGGGAACGGCACGCGCATCTGCACGAGGTTTACGGGACGCCGGCCAAGCTCAGGCGCAAGGACGCAGAGACCGCGGTGTTCGGCCCGCGCAGCCTGCTCGAGGCCGTCTACGACGCCGGCCGCAAGGGCATCACCATCCAGCGCTACAAGGGGCTCGGTGAGATGAACCCCGAGCAGCTGTGGGAGACGACCCTCAACCGCGACGTGCGCACGCTCCTGCAGGTGAAGATCGGTGACCTCGGCGAGGCCGACGAGATCTTCTCGCGTCTGATGGGCGACATCGTCGAGCCGCGCCGCGAGTTCATCCAGGCCAATGCTCTGGCCGTGGCAAACCTGGACGTGTGAGACAGCGTAGGGCGCAAAAGGCGAAGCCGCATTGCGCCGCTTGACGCCAGACCGGTGCATTGCGCCTTCGGCTTATGCACCCTACGCCCTACGACCCCTTGAAGGCCGTCGGGATGCGCACCTTGGATAGGTCGGCGTTGTTGACGAGCCAGATGCCGCCCATGGCGATCAGGCCGGCGACCACCACCATCGGCAGCGTGCGTACGAAGGCGCCGAGCAGGGCGGCGAAGGCTCCGAGCACGCGCTCGCTCGCCTCCCACAGCTCCTTGACCACTTTGAAGAGCGCGTAGGCGACGGCCGTCAGCACCACCGCCAGCAGCACCTGCTTCCAGAACGGCCAACTCTGCCACGGCGATTGCGCCACCTGCGTGATCTGCCCGATCGACCACGCCCACACCGCCTGCACGAACTTGAAGATGGCGGCGATGCCCTGCTGCAGGAACTGCACGAGCTGGTTGAAGAACTGCATGAGCGTAGGGCCTCCCTCGATGACGCGGCAAACTCCCGCAGAGCGTGAACGCTGCTTTAACCAATTGGTTCCCCGCGCCGGGTACAGCCGGCGGAGGCATGGGCGGCTGGGCGCGCGCGTCGCCTGCGGAGCCCGGCCGCGCCGCCTGCTTTTCCCGATGTCGGCGTCATCGGCCCCCTCGGCGGCCTCTACCGGTTCACGCCGCTCGATCCATCCGCTGCGACCTGATAGCGTCTTCCGGTGCGGCCCGGCAGGCCGGAAGCGAGCAGGGAGGCATCGGACCCATGGACTTCGGCGTGGCGACCTCGACGCGCGGCGCCGTCGGCACCCGCGACGGCTATACGGCGGTTGCGCAGGCCGCCGAGCGGCTGGGCTTCGGTTTCATCAGCGTCAACGATCACGTGGTGGTGCCGGCCGACATCGCCTCGCGCTATCCCTACAGCGAAACGGGAGAATGGGCAGGGCGTACCGCCGGCGAGTGCCTCGACCAGCTCGCCACACTGGCCTTCCTCGCCGGCATCACCACGCGGCTGCGGCTCCTGACCTCGGTGATGGTGGTGCCGCAGCGCCAGCCGGTGCTCGCGGCCAAGATGCTCGCTACCATCGACGTGCTCTCGGGCGGCCGGCTGATCGTGGGCTGCGGGGCCGGCTGGCTGAAGGAGGAGTTCGAGGCGCTCGGCGCCCCGCCCTATGCCGAGCGCGGCCGCGCCACCGACGAGTTCCTCGACGCCTTCAAGGTGCTGTGGACGGAGGATGCACCTGCCTACCGCGGCAGGCACGTGAGCTTCGATAAGATCCTGTTCGCGCCCAAGCCCGTGTGCAGGCCGCACCCGCCGCTGTGGATCGGCGGCGAGAGCCCGCAGGCGATGCGGCGCGCCGTGCGCGTCGGCGATGGCTGGTATCCCGCCTCCAACAATCCGCAATACCGGATCGACACGCCGCAGCGCCTGGCGGCCGCCGTCGACGGACTGAGGCGCATGGCAGAGGCGGCCGGACGCGATCCCGCCGGCATCGACATCGGCTATCTCGTGCTGTGGCCGGTGGAGTGGACGGCGCGGGAGGCGGTCGACGGCGGCCGCCGGCTGCTCACCGGGTCGGCCGCCGACCTGGCGGCCGACATCGCCGCGCTAGAGAAGGCGGGCGCCCGCCACGTGGCCCTCACCTTCCAGACCGCAAGCCTGCCCGAGACGCTGGAGCGGATGGAGCGCTTCGCCAAGGAGGTGATGCCGGCGGTGCGCGCCGGCTGAGCCGTGGGAGCGGTCGCGGGCGGCCTCAGCTCGTCGCCGCGCGGCACTGCTCGTCGGCGGGCAGAGGATCGCATTTGCGGACGTGCACGCACTTCTCCAGCGCCTCCTTGAGCTCGGGGCGCCAGATGCCGTCGATCTCGCCGTCGTAGAGGCGCGCCTCGGTGAGCC